>CAYHZE010000065.1:0-5785 GCA_964361015.1 uncultured Candidatus Saccharibacteria bacterium
CCAAAAGAAGGGGGTACAAAAGATTCTCGGCTTCAAATGTTTCTCCTTTAAGAAAACCTGCGGAATCTCCTATTTCCCCGGACGAATCTTGGGAAATGGTAATCACTTTGAAACGATTGATGATCTCCATCGCGGCAAGCGCGCTCATGAGTTTTGTAATGGAGGCAATAGGATATATTGCCTGCGAATTTTTTTCAAAAAGGATTTGTCCAGTTTCAAAATCCGCCGCCAAAACAGCATCAGCCGAGATGAGAGATAGCGCGTCATTCTGTTTTTGTTGCTCTATTTTTTTAAAATATGTTGTCTCGGTACTTGGGGTAGTGGTACCGGAGTAGACAAGAAAAGGCATGCCGGTGCGCGCAATGTTAAAAATTTCTTTGGCATCTTTATCAGACATGCGTATGCACCCGCCGGAGAATTTTGTGCTTACCGGGGTCCCGTCAGGATAGTAAGGCCATCCGTGGATAAAATAATTTCCAAAAAAATGCATGCTCCATGGCATCCATACTTTTCCTATGCTGGAGAAATGATTAGACTCTTTGCCCCGGATTTTATAATATCCGCTTGGCGTTTCAAATAAACTGCCTGCTTTGCCCTTGCCAAGGACTTGAAATGATTTTATACGTTCTCCGTCCTGATACAACTGTAATTCCAAATTGTTGAGATCCGTGAAAATAAAACTTTTCAGTTCTTTGATCAGTTCATTGCGTTTTTGCAATACGTCATCGCGGCTTGCATAAATAACGTCATCCGGAGAAATTTTTTGATACGTCGGTGTCATGCGTTGATCTGGCACAACCAAATTGCGCGCGATAGGCATAGGGTGAGATTCGTCAATGCGTTGTTCTTGGAAAAAATCATTAACACCAATAAGTAGAGCATTGCCAGAAAAAATAATGACCGCAAAGAACAGAATACATTTTGATGTATACCATGCACGCTTTGTATCAAAAGAAAAATTCATATGATAAAAGTATACATTATCACGTATTTGAATGCTATGGTGACTTTTTTTGTTTATAGTCTATAATAAGGGCATACTATGAGAATACTCTTTACCGGCGGCGGAACCGGGGGGCATTTTTTTCCGGTTATCGCCGTTGTCCGGGAACTCAAACGAATTGCCGAAGAAACGCAGATCATTGATCTTGAGCTTTTCTATATGGGGCCGGATGATTTCGGGAAGGAGGCTATTGCCGACGAAGAACTGTTTTTTTTGCATGTAGGCACGGGAAAAATTCGGAGATACGCTTCAATTCTGAATATCATGGATATGTTTAAAACTTTTTTTGGGATTATGAAAGGTATTTGGAATATATTTCTTGTTATGCCTGATGTGGTATTTTCTAAGGGCGGATATGGAGCGATCCCCGCAGTGGTGGGAGCAATTATTTTTCGCATTCCGCTTATTATCCATGAATCCGATTCCATACCCGGGGAAGTGAATAAATTATCCGGACGCTTTGCCATGCGCATCGGTATTGCTTTTTCTGCAACTGCTCAATTCTTTTCAAAAGAAAAGACAGCGCTGGTCGGTATTCCGATTAGAAAACGAATCTTGGGAGGGAATCCGGCGCAGGCAAAAGAAAGCATGTCAATTTTTTCGGATCTCCCCGTAATTGGCGTTATTGGAGCTTCGCAGGGATCTCAAAAAATCAATGATGCCCTGCTCGGCATCCTTAAAGATCTTACGCAAGATTTTGAAATCATTCATCAAACCGGAGAAAAAAATTTTGAAGCAGTTAAAGGCGAGGGGTCTGTCACATTGGAGTTTGCCCACAAGGAACGCTATCATCCGATTGGTTTTCTTGATGAACAGGGCATGCGTGAGTTTTACGCGGCATCTGATATTATTGTTTCGCGCGCCGGCGCGTCATCAATTTTTGAAATTGCCGCATGGGGAAAACCGGCAATTCTTGTGCCGTTGCTCAATTCAGCTCAAGAACATCAGATGAAAAATGCTTATACTTATGCGGCTACAGGCGCCGCTCAAATCGTTGAAGAAGCAAATCTCACTCCCCATATTCTTTTAGGTGAAATTAAAAGATTGGTTCAGGATAAAGATATGATGAGGCGCATGGGAGAGGCGGCACAGCGTTTCTCCCGCATTGATGCAGCCGAAATCATTGCGCGAGAGCTTTTGAGGATTGGATTGCATGGAAAGGGATGAAATAAAAACAGGAGCGAGATTGCTCTCGCTCCTTATGTGCGCCCTCCTAACTCCTGTATACTTTTATTGCAATTGCGGTCAATTCTCCTGTTATCAATCCCAAAATAAGACTGATGCCTAATACGCCAAATCGTGTGGCAGGTAAAGCTTCAGGCGGCAGATTCACTAGCTTGCCTAATGAATATATGGCTAATGCTACTGTTATCATTCCAACCCATGTCGAGATCATATTTATCTCCCTATGTCAATGAATTGTTACTCCCTTCGATAGTCAATAGGAATAATATACTATTTATATAAATATGTCAACCATCCGTACCCGCATAGCCCCAAGCCCCACAGGTTTTCTCCATATCGGTACCGCGCGTACCGCGCTTTTTAATTATTTGTTTGCCAAACAACAGGGCGGCGCATTTGTCCTGCGCATTGAGGATACGGATATCGAACGATCCGAAAAAAAATTTGAAAAAGATATTTTTGAAGGACTTAAATGGCTTGGTATAGATGTAGATGAAAGCCCGGAAAAAGGCGGTCCGTACAAGCACTACCGCCAGAGCGAGCGCACGCATGACTATACTCATGCCATAAAAAAATTACTTACTGAAGAAAAAGCTTTTTATTGCTTTCATAGTGAAGAGGAACTTGAGCAAGAAAAAGACGAATTGATGGCGGCGAAAAAACCTATTTTGCATGTATGCGAATATCGCACCCTAGATCACAAAGAAGCCGAGATACTCACGCAAACAAAGTCAAGTTTTATCATTCGTTTCAAGACTCCGATGGGAAGAAGCATTTTGTTTAATGACATGATTCGCGGCGAGCTTGCGTTTGAATCTAATCTTTTAGGTGATTTCTCCATTGCAAAGCGTATTGATGTGCCGCTCTATAACTTGGCGGTTGTGGTGGATGATGAGGCAATGAAGATCAGCCATGTGATTCGCGGAGACGATCATATCGCCAATACGCCTAAACAAATACTTTTGATTGAAGCATTGGGATTTCATTTGCCAATCTATGCCCACCTTCCTCTTATTTTAGGACAAGACCGATCAAAATTATCTAAACGCCACGGCGCAACTTCTATCACTGAATACCGTGAGATGGGATATCTGTCGGGGGCTTTGTTTAATTTTATGGCGTTACTCGGATGGAATCCCGGAGGTGATCAGGAATTATTGAGTCGTGAAGAACTCATCAATAAATTCTCTTTTGAAAACGTGCAGAAATCAGGAGCTATTTTTGATATCATAAAACTTGATTGGATGAATGGGGAATATATTCGCGCATACACGCCCAAAGAGCTCTTTGATATGAGCGTTGGTTTTCTTCCGCCGGAACACAAGAAAAGAGATGAATCGTACAATATCGGTGTTCTGACTCTGGAACAGCCGCGCCTCAAAAAACTTTCCGAGATAGGGGAGCGGGTGGAATATTTTTATAACACACCGGAATATGATAAAGAATTATTGCGATGGAAGTCTATGACTCATGAAGAAATCGCGGAATCGTTGCATATAGCACTCAAACTTCTGCAGGAGAATCAAGAAAAGGATATAACAGAAATTGAACAGATTTTTCTTGGACAAGCATCTGCAATGGGGGATAGAGGAAAGCTCTTATGGCCTCTCCGCGTTGCGCTCACGGGCAAAAAAAATTCTCCCGGGCCTTTTGAAATTATTCAAGTTCTTGGTGTTGACGAGGCAATGAAGCGGTTGAGGAATACTATAGAACTTTGAGTTACGAGATACCTTTTGCCTCTGTCATCCCCGTGAAAACGGGGATCCAGACTTTTTTTTACAATCCATTATAGTATAAAAAATAATACGTCCAATCTCTGTGTGGATATCATTGGCAAAAAAATTGCGTCCTTTGCTCATAACAGCTGTGATCATGCTTGCCATTTTTTTTATTACCCAACCGGCGCGTGCAAGCGTGCTTGACGATCTTAAAAAAAGCATAGAAGAAAAAAATGCGGAAATCAAAAAACTTGAGGAAGATGCGTACAAATATCGCGCAGAGCTTGCCAGTAAACAGCAAATGGGGAAAAGTCTCAAACAGGAGTTGAGCCGAATACAGATAAACATCAAAAAACTTCAAAATGATATCGGACTTACCCAACAGCAAATCAAACGCGCGGAACTCCAAATCACGGAACTTTCTTATGAAATATCCGAGAAAGAGCAGTCAATTAAAAAAATTAAAGACGGCTTGGCAAATCTCCTTACTCTTTTTTATGAAGCCGAGCGCAACAGCACTATTGAACTTTTTTTGCGACAGCCCACATTTTCCCAATTTTTTCAAATACTTAACGCCAACGCATCTATTGAAAAAAAGTTTGTTTCCACACTTACCGATCTGCATGTATTGCATACTGAACTTGAAGGACAGAAAAACGCAGAAACGGTAAAACGCGATGAATCCAATGATCTGCGCAATCTTTTGAAACAGCGCCAGCAGACGCTTGTAGCACAGAAAAATGAACAAAGTCAGGTATTGACTATTACCCAGCAACAGGAAAAATTGTATCAGCAACTGCTTGTTGAGCAAGATAAAAAACGCCAGCAATTGGATCAAGAAATTCGCGACATTGAAGGAAAGATACGCGTGACTATTGACCAATCATCGCTCCCGCAGAGGGGAAGCGGCGTGCTTGATTGGCCTCTTCCCGATGTTTCCAAGCAATCTTGTTTCTCAAGCCTGATTGCTGTTAAAAATTGTATTACCCAATTTTTTGGTTATACCTCGTTTGCCGCCGCCGGTGGATATAACGGTAAAGGCCATAATGGCGTTGATTTTCGCGCAGATATTGGCACGCCCGTGTTTGCGGCAGATGCGGGCACTATTGAAGCGACCGGTGATACGGATGTAGGGTGCCGGGGCGCTTCATATGGAAAGTGGATACTGATACGCCATAACAATAATCTCTCAACGCTCTATTCTCATCTCTCGCAGATTAATATTGCATCAAGCGAGCAAGTGAGTAGGGGACAACGCATCGCGCTTTCCGGTAAAAGCGGATACGCCACAGGTCCGCATTTGCATTTCGGCCTTTTTGCCACAGTAGGCGTTTCCATCCAATCCATCCGTTCCCGCGTATGCGGCCGCATGATGACCCTCCCCATTGCCGCCACCAATGCGTATTTGAATCCTCTTGACTATTTATAGAAAATATGAGACTCTGAAAGAAGTTCTAGGATTCTAAAAAATATATTGACGGAGTAATCAAATGGAAAAACAAATATCTGATGAACAAGCTTATGCACGAATAAATGGAATTGAATTGGTAAAATTTGCTCATCACAACAGAGAGCAAAGACGCCTCATAACAAAGCTCAATTTTTTCAAGATTGAGCTTTTTACATTTTTACATCTTTTGAACCATTACGTTGTGCATGCACTTTACGATGAATATCCCTTAATTGTTTATTAGTCACATGGGTATACACTTGAGTCGTGGCAATATTACGATGGCCTAAAAATTCTTGAACCGAGCGGAGATCAACGCCCTGATTGAGAAGGTCAGTTGCAAAACTGTGGCGCAGGGTGTGGGGAGTTGCCAAAAACGGCAATCCTGCCCTCATCGCATATTTTTTTACGATTGTTTCTATCGCATAC
>CAYHZE010000066.1:0-5780 GCA_964361015.1 uncultured Candidatus Saccharibacteria bacterium
ATTGCTTCGCTACGCTCGCAATGACACCGTGGAAGATATTCTTCTACAGTCTCATGATGTTAAGAAACGTAGTTTATATATACCATGGGCACGTCATCACGTCAATTTCTTTTTTTATTACATTGGGGTACAATGCGCGCATGCGGCAATCTCAACTATTTGGAAAAACAGTGCGCGAAGCGCCTAAAGATGAAGTGGCAAAAAATGCTATTTTTCTTGAGCGTGGTGGATTTGTGCAAAAGACGTTTGCCGGCGTGTATGAATTTTTGCCGCTCGGATTTCGGGTACTTAAAAAAATTGAAACATTGATTCGGGAAGAAATGAACGCCACCGGCGCCCAGGAATTGCTTCTTCCTGCGCTCCATCCTTTTGAAAATTATATTCAAACGGGACGCGCGGAAATTGATGTGCTTTTTCATACTGAACTTTCTGGAGGGAAAAAACTTGTGCTTGGGCAAAGCCATGAAGAAATTGTAACACCCTTGGTTCAAAAATTTGTAAGTTCGTATCGTGATTTGCCAATTGCGGTCTATCAAATTCAGACAAAATTTCGCAACGAACTGCGCGCAAAATCAGGCATATTGCGCGGCCGCGAATTCATTATGAAAGATTGTTATTCGTTTCATGCCGATGAAAAAGATTTTGAACGCTTTTACGAACTGCAGAAAAAAACATACATGCAGATTTTTCAGCGCGCGGGCATCGGGGAGCAAACATTTCTCACAAGTGCTTCAGGCGGCACGTTCTCGAAATACTCCCATGAATTTCAGACGATCACGGATGCGGGAGAAGATACTATTCATATTTGTGAAGCCTGCAAAATAGCAATCAACGATGAAATTAAAAGTGAAACGCCATCCTGTTTGGGGTGTGGGGGCAGTGAATTTCGTATTGCCAAATCCATTGAAGTGGGAAATATCTTTCCGCTTAAAACAAAGTTTTCCGATGCATTCGGGTTTACATTTCAAGATGCTAAAAGTACCGAACAGCCCGTTATCATGGGTTGCTACGGCATCGGACTTGGAAGGCTGATGGGAACTATTGTGGAGGCGCATAATGATGACAGAGGGATTGTATGGCCTGAATCCGTTGCGCCTTTTCGCGTGCATATAATGGAGCTTGCCAGTGAGCGCGGAGAGGTTAAAAAATATGCTGAAGAATTGTATCAATCATTACTTGCTAAAGGCGTGGAGGTATTATACGATGATCGCGATGATGCATCGGCGGGCGAGAAATTTGCCGATGCGGATTTGATCGGGATTCCATGGCGATGCGTAGTGAGCGAGAAAACAATTGCTCAAGAAGGGGTAGAGATAAAACGGCGAGATTCGAGGCAAAGTGAAGTGATATTGTTGGCGGAGTTTGCGGAGAAAGTCACCAAAGCGTAAAACAAAAAAGGACAAGCAAGAAGTAAAAGAAAAGAATTTTGCGCTCTGCGTTGTTGTTTTTCGTTTTTCGTTTTACTTTTTTCATTTTTTTATGCTCAACAAATTTTTCGGATATTTCTCAAAAGATATCGGCATTGATCTGGGTACGGCAAATACCCTTATCTATGTGCGCGGGAGAGGCATTGTGATCAATGAGCCGTCCGTGGTTGCCATTAACCAAAAAACCGGCCAGATTGTCGCAATTGGTACTGATGCAAAGCGCATGGTGGGGCGTACGCCGGCACAAATTGTGGCATCACGCCCGCTTGTGGCAGGCGTGGTGTCGGATTTTGAAGTGACCGAAGAGATGCTGAAACATTTTATCCGCAAGGTGCACGAGGACACATTTTCGATTTTTGCTCGTCCCCGTGTGGTGATTGGGATTCCTTCCGGTGTGACAGAAGTGGAGAAGCGCGCGGTTGAAGACGCGGCAAAAAATGCGGGCGCCCGTGAAGTGTATCTCGTGGAAGAGCCGATGGCAGCTGCCATCGGTGTTCGTCTTCCGGTACAGGAAGCGGTAGGATCGCTCGTGGTGGATATCGGCGGAGGAACGTCGGATATCGCCGTCATCTCATTGGGCGGTATCGTAGTTTCCAAAAACTTGCGTATAGCGGGGGATAAATTAAACGAAGACATCATCCGGTTTGCGCGCGATGAATTTAAATTATTGTTAGGTGAGCGAACGGCTGAAGATATTAAAATCGCCATTGGATCGGCCCATGAACTTCCCGAGCCGTTGGAAGCAACGATGCGCGGTAGAGATCTTGTCACCGGACTTCCGAAAGAACTCATCGTGGATGACGCGGATATTAGGCGCGCAATGCGCCATTCTATCAATGTTCTTGTCAATGCCATTAAGGGGGCCGTTGAGGAGACGCCGCCCGAGCTTGTCGCGGATATCATGCATCGGGGTATTATTCTTGTGGGCGGAGGTTCTCTGTTAAAGGGTTTGGATCATTTGATCCAAGAGGAGACAAAAATTCCGGTAAAAGTGGCAGAAGATCCGCTCACTGCCGTGGTGCGCGGCACAGGAATTATTCTTGAAGATATTGATTCGCTTAAAGAGATATTGGTAAGCACTGATTTTGAAAAAGTTCCCCGCTAATTCCTCCTATGATGCGTTCTCGTTTTTTTATATACATCGTTATTGCGGTCATTCTTATTGGTTTGCTTATTTTTTTCAATGCGCGCGCGCCGGGGCAATTTTTGCGTATGCAGATTTTTAAAGGAGTACGCCCTGCTATGGTATCCTTACATAGGTTTCGCGTATGGAGCGGTAACGTATTAGTGCAATCGGATAGCGGCGAGGAAGCGGGCATTGACGCCAGGGAAAAACTAAGTTTGGCATATGCGAAGATAGAAACATTAACGGAAGAAAACAATCGCTTACGATCCGCTCTTGGCTTCAAAGATAAAGAGAAGATAAATTTGAAAGGCGCTTCTGTTATATATTATGGCCGCGAATTTGGGAAAGAATATTTGCTGATTGACCGCGGAGCCAACGAAAAAATTCAAAAAGGAGACAGCGTGGTGAATGCAAATGGTTTGCTGATCGGCAGAATAGCAGATGTGGAAGATTTGTTCGCGAAGGTGAGTATTGCCAGCAATAGAGAGGAAGTTTTTGATGTTGAATTGCTTCCGTTGGGGGTAAAAGCATTTGCAAAAGGGTTGGGAGGACGCGCGTTCTCCCTTGAACTCGTTGCCCAAAATGCGGTTATTCGGATGGGCGATTATATAATGGCAAGAACAGGTCAATCTTCATTTTTGCTAGGCGATGTCGTGCGTATGGAAACAAGCAGTACGGGCGCATTTAAAGAGGTGCGCGGCGTACTCTTGAGCCATCCGGATCGGGAAGATGAGGTATTTGTAGTTTCGGGTATATGAGCGGGGGCTTGTAATCATTTTTATATGAAATTTTTTTTTCTTATTCTTACGATCGGTGCCGCATTGGTACTTGATATTTTTTTTACGTCTGGAGGAAGTATTATTCCTCCATTGGTCATTGGGGCGGTGTGTTATTGGTTTTGGCGTTTAACCCTTCACGCGCGGCTTTTTCTGGCGTTTGCAACGGGGTCGTTGTTGGATGTCATTGGATTTTTGCCCATGGGCACTCATATGATTATTTTTATTGTTATGGCGTATATATGCGAGCCAATGAAAGATTTTTTTTCCAATAACAAATCCCGCGCAGTGATTGCCCTGAATATAATCATACTGATGGTCATATTTCGACTATTGATGCCACCCATATCTTTGTTGAATATATTTACCGCATCTCTCATATGAAAAAAAAACAATTTGCGCCGTTGCAGGGATCGTTGATTGATCCGGATGAGATATTGGCAGATTCCATAAGCGCGTTAAACGCAGGAGGCACTATTTGGGAAGGGAAAATAGAAAAGCCCATCGGCAAATTATCTTCAATCATATTTTTATGCCTTATGCTTGTCGGCATGGGATATTTGGCATTGCGGGCTCGGACTTTGCAGATAAGCCGCGGCGACGAATTCTATGCGGAGTCCCAGGAAAATCGTTTTTTTATACGACCGCTCTTTCCTCCGCGCGGAATTTTTTACGATATGCATCGCAAACCTTTAGTTGAAAATATTCCTTCATTCGGCATATTATTTGAAAAAGATGTACTCGCAAATGCCGCCATGTCTCCACAGGAAAGTCTTGGTCCGTGCGTGAATACGGCAGTTCGCGTTCGTAATGCGGATGTCGGTATACGCGCGGGCATAACTCAAAGCGCTACGGGACAAACTGCGTGCGCGCCCCCTGCTCCTGTCGACCAATCACAGCGGTTGAAAGATGTCATAACCCGGCTTGGGCGAATTCTTAAAAAAGATGAGTCATTTTTTACGGATTTGGGATTTCCATCGGATTGGGTATTGCGTAATGTCCCAAGCCGACTTGTTATTATTCGTGATATTTCGCTTGATATGATCGCTGAAATTTCCGCGCGTCGGGAAGCGCTTCCCGGCATTGAAATAGTGGAGAGCTACCGCAGGGTATATGCATATCCCCACGCCTTGTCGCATGTCATAGGTTTTATTGGTAAGATTTCGGAACGCGATATGCAAAGTAACCCCGCATATAGATTTGAGGAGTCAGTTGGCAAAAGCGGGCTTGAACAATTTTATGATTCGCAAATTCGGGGCAGGGTTGGAAAAAAAATAGTGGAAGTTGATTCTCGCGGCAGAGAAACACGTTTTCGTCTTTCGGAAACACCCACGAGCGGACATCCTTTGCGTTTGACACTTGACGGCGAATTGCAGAATGCCGCGTATAATATCTTGAAAACATATACAAAAGGAAAAAGCGCGGGAAGCATCGTGGTGACCGACGTGAATACGGGCGCTATACGCGCATTGGTCAGTTTTCCTGGGTTTGACAGTAATAAATTAAGTTCAGGCATTACCGCAGATGAGTTTGGACAGCTTTTGAATAATCGGCTTTCACCCATGTTTGATCGGAGCATTGCGGGAGAATTTCCTTCGGGATCAATTATCAAGCCGCTGTTTGCCGCGGCCGCATTGCAAGAGCGCATTATTGATCCGCATAAAAAAATATATGACGAAGGTTTCATTGAGATTCCCAATCCATATAATCCGGAAAAACCTTCCATTTTCAAAGATTGGAAAAAGCATGGCTGGATTGATTTTTATGACGCAATCGCATATTCCGCGAATGTTTATTTTTATATGATCGGAGGCGGATACCAAGATCAGAAAGGCCTTGGCATTGAGCGGTTAAAAAAATATGCAAACGCGTTTGGCTTGGGCAGTCGCCTTGGCATTGATTTACCCGGAGAGAAAGATGGTTTTTTCCCAGACCCCAGCACAAAGTCGAGTACAAATCCGGAAAATCCCGTATGGCGGGTGGGAGACACATATAACGTATCTATTGGGCAAGGGGGCGTAAAAATAACGCCGTTGCAAATTACCTCGGTGATTGCCGCCATTGCCAACGGCGGAACGCTCTACCGCCCGCATTTGCTTGACGCGGTTCTTGATGGAGAAGGGAATGTGGCGCAGGAGATTAACCATCAAATAATTGGCGCTGGTATGATTGATCAAGCATATTTGCGCGAAGTGCGCATTGGTATGCGCCGTACCGTCACTTCCGGAACCGCGCGTTCCCTTAACAACGTACCTGTTGGTGTAGCGGCAAAAACCGGAACCGCTCAAGTCGGAACTGCGGCTCCCCATGCATGGTTTGTGGCATTTGCGCCTTATGACAAGCCGGAGATTGCGGTGACCGTCATGGTGGAGCACGGTGGAGAAGGATCAACTATCGCGGCCCCCATTACGCGCGATATACTCAATTGGTATTTTGGCGATCGGGGAAAAA
>CAYHZE010000067.1:0-5698 GCA_964361015.1 uncultured Candidatus Saccharibacteria bacterium
GAGAAAGGAAAAGAAAGAGCAAAAAATTTTACTTGGAAAAAGGTTTCTCAGAAAACATTAAATCTTTATCAAAAATTTTCATACTAACATATATCGCGATCGCGATATATGTTAGTATGAAAAAGTTCGTGAATTATAAAACCCCCATTTGTGCTGTGAGTCATGCGACAAGCGCATAATAAACTATGGGAGTCGAGAAGTTACCTTTATATATTCATGGATATATTCTCGACAATGCTGAAATAATATCCATTTCATGATTCAAAAATCTCTACATTTTCTCCAAATCAAGCACAACCGAGCCATTCGCGGGCAATGATGATGAATCTATATCGCGAAGCGCCAGCGAAGTGCTCGGTACCCAATGCCCGCTGATGCGCTGATGATATCGTTCATCTACGCGCTTAAACACAGAATGCGGGAATATAAAATCAAGGCGTTCCTTGTTATAAATCCGATGTTTATGGGTGATGCATGGCTTGCCGTAGGTAGTTGTTACTAAAAGTTGACCGTGAGGTTTGAGCCATTCGGTGATTCGTTCTATTGCTTCCTTATCTTTATCGCCTGCCATTTTGGGGTCTCCATATATGCCAAGGCCAAAATGCTCAATCACAGAAAGAAGAATAATACTGTCAAACTGGCGCCCGGGATTCCATTCAAAAAGATTTGCCTTATGGAAATGAAAATTGGGATGGATAAAAGGATATTCAAGAAGATCAACTGCATGAACCTCGTGCCCAAGACTTGCCAATTGAATGGGAAGCCGCGATGATGTGCATCCAATATCCAACACAACGCTGTTTGGTTTGATCCTTTGGAAGATGTATGGATATTCAATAATGCGTTCGTTTTCAAGCCGCCTACCCCTCAACAACCGCCTCTGCAAACGAATAAGCCGCAAAATCAAGGATGTGGAGAGATTATAACCCATGCGCCTCGCTCCCTTCAGACGGGGAAAATACGTCTCAAACGCATCATTAAATTCTTCGTTCATTTGGTTGAGAGCCATAAAGAGAAATGTTCGTTGCGTTAAACATGCGGCGAAACATCTGCCGAAGCTTCAAGAAATTCTTGTACGCGCTTTGCAAATTCATCAAGATCAATACTTTTATGGATGTATCCCCGTACCAGTAATTCTTTGAAATATTTTTCCGCCTCCATGGACAAATCCTCGTTTGTTAAAAACACAATCGGGATACCGGCAGTCTGGCGTTCGCCATGAAGACGGCGGGCAATTTCAAGACCATCAGTCTTGGGCATTCGCATATCAAGCAAAATTAAATCCGGCTGAAAACGGCGGGCAATCTCCCTTCCCTCGTCGCCGTCGCGTCCATAGAGTACTTCAAAACCGATTTCTGCAAGCTTTCCGCCAAAAAGACGGCGCATTGCAGGATCGTCATCAATGATAAGAATATGTTTTGTAGCCATAAAAAAATAATTCTTTATAAGACCTACTGCGCAATTATTTTTGTAGCGAAATTTTCAGATTTCTGGCGAGACGAAGTAAAAATTTTGAAGCATATACGGCGTATATGTTGAAAAATTTTTACAAAGTCGTAGCCGAAATCTGGAAATTGTAGCCAAAAATAATTGCACAGTAGGTCTACAGTACGCGCGGCAATGAAAAACTAAAGGTTGATCCCTCGCCCTCTTTTGACGCCACCCAAATTTTTCCATTCATTCTTTCAATCAATTGTTTAACGATAAAGAGGCCGAGGCCCGTACCGAGAATCTTTTCCGTGTCTTTATTGCGGATTCGATAGAACTTTTCAAATAATTTTTTCTGCGCCTCATCCGACATGCCCAAACCATTATCCTTTACTCGTGTGATCACTTCTTTCTCTGTTATCTCATGAGAAATGACAATTGGCTTTGCCTCCGGACTATACTTAATCGCATTGCCGACTAAATTGACCATAATTTCTCTGGCGCGCGCATCATTCGCTAATACGCGAGGAAGATCCGCCTGCTGTTCGTAGCGTATCATGATAGACTTCTTCTCGGCAAGCACGTTCATCTCGGATAGTGTTTTAGAAATAGAATCCCCAAGCGCAAGCGGCGCTACTTCAACGGCAATATGGCCTGCTTCCGATCGGGCAACCTCAAGCAAATCCACCACGAGTTGCAAAAGAGATTGGTTGATAACTTTGATTTCTTCCAGATAGTCTTTCACATTTGCCGTTAAAAGGCCTGCCCCCTTATCGCTAAAAATCATAGAAATATATCCGTTTATTACCGTGACCGGACTGCGTAACTCATGTGCCGCAATAAAAACAAATTCATTTTTCAATTCCTGCAACCGCTTGAGGCCAATGGCCATATGATTAAACGCGTTGCCGAGTTCTTCAAGTTCGTCTTTGGTTTTAATCACCACCTGTTTTCCAAAATCGCCCTGTTCTATCGCGACAGCGCCCCGTTCAAGTTCTCTGATAGGTTTAATAAGACGGCTTGCAAAAAATGGCGCGACAAATAACACGGCAAGAATGCTCAAAAGAGTAAATCGCATCACCTGATTATTGACATCGCGAACAATCGCATTTGCATCCTCCAACGGCCATTCAACGAGAAGCACCCATCCGGTTTCAAAAATTTTTTTCCCGGCGCCAACCACAGACACGGAATCAAACACGCTTCGGTAACGATCCTTCTGTCCAAGCGCATCAAAAATTTTTCCCGCAAGAATTTGCTGAACACGGCTTAAAGCCGAAAGCGGGGCGCCAACCACAAGAGTCGCCGGACCGCCGCCTGCCACAAAATCGCCGTTGCCATCAAGAAGCACAAGATAACCGGAAGATCCAAGGCGTGCCGCCTTAAGGGAATCGAGAAGCGAAGAAAGATTGATTTCCGCAGACAGGATGCTGATGATCTTGCCGCTCCGATTGCGAACCGGAGAAGCAATGGATACAAAAGTGCCTGAAAGCGTATGATAAATCGGCCCGATAAAATTATTTCCTTCAGAGGCCTTGTTGAATTTTTCAAGTTGAGAGACGTCTTCAAGCGCTACAGATTCCCCGAATTTTCCAAGACGAAGCTTTTTGTTCGTTTCCATGCCGTATGTCGGTTCAATGAAACTCACTTCCTCAAACGCAAAATTTTCCCTCAATAGTCCGTCAAGTAAAAATGCCTGATCGCCCACATCAATAGAGCTTTGATCCGTTGAAACAGTGAGCTCAAGCAATCCCAAGGTATCGGCAAAAAACTTTTTAATTTCTTCTGTGTTCTGATCGATAAACCTCATCTCCAAACTTGACACATCGCGGCGATGTGAAAAATCAATAAGATACAAGCTCACGCTTCCTAACACCAAAACCGGAATGCCCGCTACAATGATAAAAAACAAAATAAACTTATTGCGAAGTTTGCCGCCTTTCAAATAATGCGATAATGATTCTTGAAATTTCATAGGCCCAATCCATTAAGAACTTCTTTGCTTAAATAGGTACTGCCAATGGGACGGGTACGGCCAAGACCCATAATGTCATTTGATGTTGACAGAGCCGTCAAGACACCATTTTTCTCTTCCTCTTTATAGCCGTCAGGCACGCCGAGAGTATGATAAAATTCGTGGATAAGAAGGGTTGTGCCTATGTCCGCATTTTGCGTTTGAGTCATATATTCCCGGTTGAGCAGTAAAAAGCTGTCAACTGTTTTTATTTCAACAGGATGAATAACTGATTCAGGCAAATCCAATTTTTGCGCAACCTCGCTTACTGATTTCAATTTGCTATCGTAAATAATGCCGCCGGATGCGCCAACTCCTTCATAGAGTATCAAGAGAATAGGATATTCCCCCTTTTGCGCAGGAGAATAATCCTGACGATAAAGATCCCCCGCGGGATCAAAAACGCGATCCTCTATTTCTTCGGCAACACGCACAAGCGCTTGAGAATTACCATACTGCGTTATAGCGGTATCATATATGACATCATCTTGAAGCCCGATGACTGACTCTGGATATATCGTGTAGTAAACGCGGGAGGTCTGGCGTAGTTGAAGCGAATGGAAGGCAACCAATTTCTCTAGGCCGCTTCTAAGGACTTTCTTCCATTCAGCGAATTGTGAGACTGCTCTGTTTTTGGGAACAAAATAAAAAACAAAAAATTTTATATTTTTGATCGAGCGATCGGGATTATTATACAGATGAGGATCCGCCGAAAATGATACTGTCTCGCGATACACCGATGGCGAGCTGATAGTAACATACAAAAAAAGAAGCACGGCAAAAATTAAGACAAGGACAATGATGATGTATTTTACCATAACCCCAGTATACTAAAAAATTTTGAATTACGAAACAATCCGCAATCTCCGGAATCTCATGGAAATGGGAACAGTGAAGATGAACAGGGATTAAGCTAACCTTCTATTTTGGGAAAAATTGCCGGCAGGCGTTATCCCGAGGCAACCTGTCCGATTCATACAATGTGGCTGAGGGTACTGGACGAAGTGAGAACCTGTTTACTGGAGGGAAACTCATGTTTTGCTTACGACTTTGTATTCTAATCATACCCTTCACTATTTCTCTACACCAAAGTTATCCCCACCATCTTATCCTACTCCTCTTGACTCCCTGTGCCTTATAAGTATAATAAGAGTATACACGCTCCAGCCAGCCGCAAGGCCCGCTGGAGTTTTTCGTTTTTACTGATACGATAGAGCATATATGCCAACCTATCTATTCATTGACGGAGAAAACTTCAAAGGGAAGATACGCTCGGTTTTCAAGGATGCCTGTAAACATCGGCCGGTATGGCATGAGTATGATTTCAAAGGCCTTTTGGACAAAGTGCTCACCAGCATTGCCACAGACCGGCGGGTATTCTATTTCGCCCGCATCAAGGAGCATGGGGAAAGCATAGAGAAATCAAAACAGCTCATTGAAGAACAACGCTTGCTCAAAACCCATCTTGAGCAACAGGGTTTTGAGGTGATATTGAGCGGCAGGGTACGAGGTCAGATGGAAGATGGCAAATGGAGAAGAAAGATACTAATTTTCAAAGAGAAAGGCGTGGATGTACGGATTGCCGTGGATATGATGGCTACCGCGTGCGATAAAAAAACGGATACAATCGTTTTGGCAAGCTCTGATTCTGATCTTCAGCCCGCCATCAAAGAGGTGCGGGAACGCGGGGTCAAGTGTGTATACCTTGGCTTTGAGACGCAACCGAACAAGGGGCTATCATTCACCACAGACAGGACCATTCTCGTTCGTAACTCGGAAGTACTGGAGTTTGAAAAAATAAATAGTAAGTCAAAAGACAACTGAAAACAAAATATCACCAAGGGGCGATATTTTATACCATCTCTCATTAACCCCTTCCCCGTGTCATCCTCGCGAATGCGGGGATCAAGATCCATAGGTGGATGAATAAATCTAGATTCCCGTTTTTACGGGAATGACACCGCTATTTTTGGTGTGCAGGAAGTTAATTGGAGATGGTATAATTTTGTCATAATTGGAGTTAATAAGGAAATGGAGGAAATAGGGAAAGCCACCATTTCTTTTATTTCTCTGACCGATCAGCCGGCATGATAGCGACGCGACTGGGGTTTCCGCCAGAATTCGCCAAGGGTTTTTGAAATCCAAAAAGAGCGAGCGGGACGCGAGGCGGGGGTTCTCTGTTCTCCGAACAGTCAAAATAGTAATTTTGTGAGCCAATCTTTAAGCGATAATTATCAATATTTAACATAAACCTTT
>CAYHZE010000068.1:0-5668 GCA_964361015.1 uncultured Candidatus Saccharibacteria bacterium
GCATAACGCAATCTGCGCGGAAAACAACTTTGACAGGATAAAACAATGGCTCCGCATTTCTGCGAAGCAGAAATTGAAGCCCTGCCACACTGCCCGAATACTTGGAGGGCAGAACCCCGAAAGAAAACACACTTTCCATTTAAAAAATTCATCCCCCCATCAAAAAAATGTAAGGAGTGTTTTCTTTCGGGGTTGCCGAGTGAAGCGAGGCGGTGGCGGGGCGTGATCCGAGCGTACGATACAGTGTAAAGCCACCACGCGCTCCGCGCGTGAGGCATCATTTCTTTTGGAAATAGGTTCGAGCGTGGTTAAACAAACGCACCAAAACAGAACTCAACGGCTTTTTCAAAGCCAGAAGGTGGGACGCGCGAAGTGCGTCCCACTGATTTCCTTCCATTTTTTCAAACGAATTTGGACAAACGGTACCGAACCCCTTCGATCTATTTTACCAGCTTTGGTGAGTTTTCGAACGGTCTGGGAGTTTTCATTGTTTATTCATGAACATATTCGTCATTGGGTTTATAATTTGCCAACCCCTCACATTTCTGTCATATATAAACAGAGGGAGTTTTTTCACATCAAGAAATAAAAGGGAGATTGTGCGGTGGATACTGTATATGAAGAGCTCAATGGTCGCTCATGTCGTACATATGTAATTCACGACAAGCAATCGCAGGAAGCAATTATTGTTGATCCGGTCATGGATTTTGTGGATTTCTATATGCGGCATCTTGATGTGCGGAGGCTTGTATTGACTCATGTCATTGACACGCATACGCATGCCGATCACATCTCGGGAAGTACCGCATTACGATATCAAACCGGATGCGAATATATCATGCATAGGTCAAGCAAAGTTTCTGGCGTAACATGGCGACTTGATGAGGGCATGCACCGATTGGGCGATATTCCTTTAGGAGTTATGCATACGCCCGGGCATACGAAAGATTCTCTTTGTTTAGTATTTTCGGATCGGATATTTGTCGGTGATCTTCTTTTTTTGGATGCCGGTGGCGCAGGGCGGCTTGATTTGCCTGGAAGTAACGCGGGCGAGCATTGGGACAGTCTTCAAAGGATTCTCGGCCTTCCTGAACATTTGATCGTCTATCCGGCCCACGATTATCGTAATTGCGTGCCGTCGAGTATTGGGCTTCAAAAAACGCGTAATGCGTTTTTAGCGTCGCGTACCAAAGATGAGTATCTTGTATTTATTCAAGGGCTTGGTTATGGCCCTGCGGAATGGATGCGCGATGTGCTACTGCTCAACGAAGCATGTTGCCTTGCGGATCTTCACGCGTATGTGCCACCGCAATCGCAAAATTGCTGTGAAAACGTTTGTGAAAGCAGTGCCACCGCAGACGGCTCGTCCGCAGAAAACAACATACCGCATATATTGGCGTCAGAACTTCGCGTACGATGTCAGTGCCTATCTGATCTCATTCTTGTGGATGTGCGTGAGAGTTATGAGCTTATCGGAGATTTAGGGGCAATGCCCGGCAGTATTCATATCCCCGTAGGACAAATCACCGATCGCATTGACGAATTAGTTGCGTATAAAGAGAGACCTATAGTAATGATTTGCCGTTCAGGCAAGCGAGCATTGCAAGCGGCGCTCATGCTCAAAGAGACAGGTTTTACGGACATATCTGTCCTTGAGGGCGGCATGCTTGCGTGGGCCGGGAAGTAAATTTTTCTCTTTATTGAGAGAAAATGTATCATAGCTCCGATTGTGCATAGCGGAGCTTTTTTATTGATTTTTTTATGGTATAGTAGCGTTTTTGTCTGTCTTTATACCATCCCCAAATAACCTCTTCGCATTATTTTGGACTGTAATGGGTCTGGATTCCCGCAATCGCTGGGAATAACAAAAGATAGAGTTTTGTAACTCAAAGTGTCATACAATTTGCGCTACTGCAATCTCTTCCGATTTGTCCGGTTTTTTAAGTACCGCGGCTTTTTCGCAGAGAATTTTGGGAGTACCGTCTTTATCCGACACGCGTCCCTTGACAAAAATCACATTTTCTTCTTTCCATATATCAGGGAATTGGGTAAGGACTTTGGGGAATACAAGCACCTCTGTCTTGGCGGTTGTATCTTCGAGTTTGACAAAGAGCATTGCCTCGCCTGATTTTGTGTTTATTTTTTGAACGCCCGTGATGACACCGCCGATGGAAACGGTTTGATTGCGCGCAGATGAGGTAATTCCTTTAATAGGAGTGATATGATTTCTCGTAAATGTCTCTTGATACGCGGTAATAGGATGCTGGGTAATATAAAGTCCCAAAAGTTCTTTTTCCCAACTTAATTTTTCGCCGTCCAAGGCCGCCTCTTTGGGCTGTAGGCGCAATAAACGTACAGATTGTTCATTCGCGCCGCCAAACAAGCTCACTTGTCCGGCATTTTTTTGTTTTTGGAATTCTCGGTTGTAATCGAGGATAAGCTCAATATTGCCAAGCATCTGTCCGCGTTCTCCGAAGGCATCGCATGCGCCGCATTTGATGAGCGACTCGGCTGATTTTTTATTAAAATCTTTATGCCCTGCGCGTTCGGCGATATTGCCGATGGATGTGAATTTTCCTCCGCGCGTCCGTTCATCAATAATTGCTTGCACGATATTCGCGCCGACATTTTTTACCGCTCCCAATCCGAAGCGGATTTTTTTGGGCGCTACCACGGTGAAGTCGGCAAAACTTTCGTTAATATCCGGTGGAAGCACTTCAATATCCATTGCGCGCGTTTCTTCGATAAAGAAAGCGATTTTTTCCATATCCGCGCTTTCCGCGGCAAGGAGAGCTGTCATAAATTCCGTGGCAAAATGAGCTTTCAAATATCCGGTTTGATAGGCAATGAGCGCGTAGCAGGCCGCGTGACTGCGGTTAAATCCGTAGCGCGCGAATGGTGGAAAAAGCTCCCAAATGGCAGTGGCGGTTTTTGCATCAATGGCGTTTGCGATCATGCCTGACGTCAATTTTGCCTGCTGTTCGGCAAGCAATGATTTTATTTTTTTGCCAATTGCTTTGCGCAAGGTATCTGCCTGCGGAAGCGTGTAGCCCGCAAGATCGCGGGCAATTTGCATCATTTGCTCCTGATACACGCCAATGCCGTAGGTATTTTTCAAAATCGGTTCAAGGAGGGGATGCAGATATTCAATGCGTTCTTTTTTGTGCTTGCGTTTGATGTAGCTCGGGATAAGTTCAATCGGTCCCGGGCGATAGAGAGCCACCATAGCAATCAAGTCTTCAAGCTCCGTGGGCTTGAGTTCTTTTAAGTAGCGCTTCATACCGCTTGACTCAAATTGGAATAAGCCGGTGGTAAGTCCTTTTTGAAATAGTTCAAATGTTTTTTTGTCATCAAGGGGGATTGATTCAATAACAATATCTTCACCGGTTTGCCGCTTGATATTTTTGAGCGTGCGTTCGATGATGCTCAAATTGCGAAGCCCCAAAAAATCCATTTTGAGCAGGCCCAAGTCTTCTATGGCGTGCATCTCGTATTGCGTAACCACGACTTGATTTTTATTGTTTTCAGTTTTTGAGTCCGTGTGACGCGTCGCGTATTGCAATGGGACATATTCCTCGAGTGGACGCGGAGAGATCACTACGCCGCAAGCGTGCGTGGATGCGTGACGCACCACTCCCTCAAGCTTCATAGCCGCGTCAATAAGTTTTTTTGCCTGCTCGTCCCGATTATAAAGATCCTGGAATTCTTTGACCGTTGCCAGACTTTTTTTGAGCCATCCCACTTTTTCTCCTTGCGGGGTAAAAGGAATCATTTTTGCGATCTGATCGCAAAAGCTGTAGGGCATACCTAGCGCGCGACCCGTATCGCGGATGGCGGCGCGCGCCGCCATGGTTCCAAATGTAATAATCTGCGCCACATGATCATGTCCGTATTTGTCCGCCACATAATCAATAACTTCATCACGTCTTGTGTCAGCAAAATCAAGATCAATATCGGGCATGGAGATGCGTTCTGGGTTTAAAAATCGTTCAAAAAGGAGGTTATAACGCAAGGGATCAATATCCGTAATATGGAGCACATAAGAAACAAGTGATCCTGCGGCAGATCCGCGGCCTGGACCTACCACAATGCCGCGAGATCTTGCCCATGCAATAAAGTCCTGCACAATGAGAAAGTAAGATGCAAAACCCGTTTGGTTAATGACGCGCAGTTCATAGGCAAGGCGTTCGGTAATTACGGGATTTTTATTTGCTGACAATCCATATCTTTGTTCAAGTCCTTGATGGCAAAGTTTTGTTAAATAAGAATTTGCGTCATATCCTTGCGGCACCGCAAACAATGGCAATTGATTTTTTCCCAGTTCAATATCAATATGCGCGCGTTCGGCAATTTCTTGCGTATTGGTAATCACTTCGGGATTATGCGGGAAAAGCGCTGCCATCTCCCCTGCGGAACGTAAAGAAAGATCGCTTCCTTTCATGGTAAGGCGATCTTCATTTTGAATGCGGCTGCCGGTTTGCACGGATACGAGAATGTCTTGAGCGTCCGCGTCCTCGGATTTTGTATAGTGAATATCATTGGTGGCAACTATTTTTGCATTCATGCGAGGCGCTAACATAAAAAGTCCTTCGTTGATCGCGCGCTGATTTTCAAACGAAAAATGCGGTTGTACTTCCAGATAAAAATTTTCTTTGCCAAAAATATCTTGATATTCGTGAATGAGCCGCTCGGCTACGTCAGGTTTTTTATATTGCAGGGCACGCCCAATCTCGCCGTTAAAACAACCGGAAAGCGCGATAAGGCCTGCTGAATGGTTGGCCAATAATTCTTTATCCACGCGCGGTTTATAATAGAAGCCTTCAAGATTACTTTTGGAAACAAGAGTCATGAGATTGCGATATCCTTCATAGGTGGCGGCAAGCACTGTAAGATGATAGCGTTTGTCATCCACGCCCGGATTCTTATTCTGCATGCGGCCGGCCGCAATATACATCTCGCATCCAATGATTGGATTGATGCCGACTTTTTTGGCTTTTTGATAAAATTCAATTGCGCCGTAGAGGTTGCCGTGGTCGGTAAGTGCCAAAGAATCCATTTCAAAATCCGCCGCGCGCTTCACAAGCTGATCTATTTTTGCAAGCCCGTCAAGCAGGCTATAATGACTGTGGACATGGAGGTGAGTGAATTTCATTATTTTATTTTACTCTATTCATAACGTTTCGCAATGCGTTTTGACATGGCGAATGTAGCTTGTATAATAGACCTATGGCAAAGAAAAATATAACAATTGAGGATCTTGCGGTGATGGTAAAGCATGGATTTGATGAAGTTCATGAGCGACTTGATGTCACTAATACGCGACTTGATGCGACCGCTACAGAGCTTTCGGCAGTAAAAAAAGATCTTACACAAAAAATGGAAGAGGGGTTTTTTGCGGTGAACCGCCGCCTTGATCTTTTGCATGATGACATATCCGATCTTCCCGCCATTCGGGAAGAACTCAAAGACCACGATGAGCGGCTTGTTCGTGTGGAACGAAGAGTCGGCAGTGGGAAATAATCACATTCAAGCACATGGACATCCTTGAATAATAGGACATGCCTTAATTGGAACTTGTGATATGGATAGTTACCTTTGCCCTTTTTCTTTATTTTGAAGTGTTGTTGCATCGGTGATACAATATGACCATCAGGAAATGATGGTTTTT
>CAYHZE010000069.1:0-5410 GCA_964361015.1 uncultured Candidatus Saccharibacteria bacterium
CCAGCCATGGCTTCGTCCATGGAGTTATCAAACACTTCCCAAATCAAATGATGCAGACCGTCAACGCCGGTAGAACCGATATACATGCCCGGACGTTTACGCACGGGTTCCAATCCTTCAAGCACATAAATATCCTTGGCGGTGTATGATCCCGCCTCCCCTTCATCTGTTTTTTTCTTTTTTGGTTCTTTTTTGGGCATAATGAATGGATTATCCATGTACTTGCATCGTGGATATTTTTATATATTGCGGGGGCGGGAATTTTTTTCCCCCGCGCTACGCACCCCGCTACTGCGGGGGCTTCACGCTCCCCCAAAACCCGGGTATTTCAAAACGTGAAGACATTCACGTTTTGAAATACCCTGCAATTCCATTGATTTAATATTGCGGGGGCGGGAATTGCACCCGCGCTTCAAGGTTATGAGCCTCGTGACGTACTGCTCGTCCACCCCGCATATATATGCTATCACAATGTAGAAAAGAATCAACGCTTTGTTCCATTTACATAAAAAAGAACCTATGATATAGTAACTATATAAATTAGTATCGCCAGTTCATATATGGCAAAATCATTAGAAAAAATAAAAGCTAGAGAATTAAGAAAAAAAGGAGAGAGCATAAGAGATATCTCAAAGCAATTACATGTCTCAAAAAGCTCCGTCAGTATCTGGTGTAAAGATATTATACTCACGAATCTGCAAATTTCAGCATTACAGAAAAAAATGGCACTCAAGGGAAGCTACGAAGCTCGTATGCGAGGAGCTTATGTCCAAAAAGAAAAACGCGCGCGACAAATTATAGCTCTTCAACACAAAGGATATCTTTTGGCCAGTACGCCATCCAAAAAACATCTTCTTTATTTAGGAACCGGGTTGTATTGGGGGGAGGGAGGAAAAAGTACGAGAACTTCTTTTTCTAATTCTGACCCGAAAGTGATTATGCTCTTTATGAAGTGGATGACAGATATATGGAATATCTCAAATAATCGATTGGTGTGCCGCGTACTCATAAATGAAATGCACAGTGACCGTATAGGCGAGGTGGAAAAAATATTGGTCAAAGACTTTAAAAATACGTAAAAGTCAATTTCGCAAAACAACTCTTATTAAAACGCAGAGTAAAAAAGTGTATGAAAATAGAAGTAATCATTATGGTACACTGATGGTCATCGTACGAAAAAGCGGTGATTTACTGCATAAGATAAACGGCCTTATTGCACGAATGAGTGAGTTCGTATAGTCTAAAAATGTAATCAAAAAATTATGCCGGTGTAGCTCAGTGGTAAGAGCGAGCGCTTCATAAGCGTTAGGTCGCAGGTTCAATTCCTGCCACCGGCATCTCTTTAATGCGAGAAAGGATATGATCAAAAAAATTAAAAACAAATATGTGGTGCTCTCCGAAACAACCGACCGATTATTTGGATCATATCACACATTGACCGAAACAAGAAAACGGTTACGGCAAATTGAATTTTTTAAGCATTGATCCAAAAAGAGAATAAAAAAAGCAAGGTAGTCATAATATATTTGTCATTCTGAAACGTTGCGAAGAATCTCATGATCAAGCATAGAGATTCTTCACAACGTTTCAGAATGACGAGCGAAAGATGAAACAAAAACTCCGATGGAAACGCATTCTTATTAAGCTCTCCGGCGAGACAATCGGGGGGAAAGGAAAATTCGGATTGGATGTAAAAGCGGCCGCATATATTGCCTCTGAAATCAAAGAGGTAGAAAAACTTGGGTGTGAAGTAGCGATAGTGATTGGCGGAGGAAACTTTATCCGCGGAGAACAATTCTCTCATATTGGCATTGATCGTGCTACCGCCGATTACATGGGAATGTTAGGAACAATGATCAATGCATTGGCGCTCCAAAGCGTGCTGGAACAACAGGGACTTTATACGCGGGTCATGAGCGCGATTACTGCCATGGAGATTGCCGAGCCTTTTATCCGCCGTCGCGCAATCCGGCACCTTGAAAAACGGAGAGTAGTAATTTTTGCCGCAGGCACCGGGAGTCCTTACTTCTCTACTGATACGGCCGCGGCCCTTCGCGCAAATGAGATACAAGCTGAAGTAATTCTTAAAGCAACAAATGTGGAGGGTGTCTATGAGGCGGATCCGAAAAAAAATAAACAAGCAAAACTTCTTTCTGAAGTCAATCCGCTTGAGATGGTGCAAAAAGGCCTTCGGATTATGGACTTGACGGCAATCACCCTTTCGATGGAGAATAAGACACCAGTCGTGGTATTTGACGTATTCAAAAAAGGGAACTTAAAACGGCTAGTTTTGGGAGAAAAAATCGGGTCTGAAGTGAAGCATATATAAGGTAAGATTGCTTCGTCGTCCCGCTTAGCGGGACTCCTCGCAATGACAACTTTTTGATACTTTGCTACAGTCTCTAGAGAAAGCGCATTGATCGCTTGAAGAAATTTAAGCGGGCGTAGCTCAGTTGGTTAGAGCATCCGCCTGTCACGCGGAAGGTCGCCGGTTCGAGCCCGGTCGCCCGCGCACTCTATAAATAAATCCCGCCCTTTCCACGGGGTATTAAACCCCCGCGGAAAGATATGACAGACAGGCGGTAACCCTGCGCCAAAGTGCCGGGTTTTTGAAGGGGCGAGATAAGCGCTTTACCCGTGATCGTTCAAAAAAATTCTTGTATTGAAAAGAAATACGTGATATATATTCTTTTAAGGACTTTTACAGAAGGAAAAATATAATGAACTATGATTCGCTTTCTTCAGAAGAACAGCAAACGCTTGCATCGTATGAAAAAATTGCTGTCGAGCGCGCAAAGCATCGCTCAAACCCTATGTGGTGGAACGCCGCATATTATTATCTCACCACATTCGTACCCGCGGGATACATCCTTGATATCGGATGTGCGCATGGCCGCGATGCGCTTCTGTTCAAACAAAACTCCGCTCATCACTATATCGGCATTGACATATCCCCTGCCATGCTCGCACTCGCTTGCATTCACGCGCCGCAATCTATTTTTGTACGCATGAATATGCATGCAATGGCATTTAAGCCAGCGATATTTGACGGTTTTTGGGCAGCCGCATCGCTCCTGCACATTCCTAAATACAACATCTCGTCCGTTCTCACGGAAATACAGCGCATAGTAAAACCAGGCGCCGTGGGATTTATCGCTTTGCGCGAAGGCAACAGTGAAGAAATGATCATTGGCAACTTTCGCGGCGACAATCGTTTTTTTGCGTTTTACCAATTAGAAGAATTTAAGCGTATTCTCGTAGGGAATGGATTTGAAGTAATTATGGCAAATCCCGATTTGCGCGAATATAATTCTCAAAAACCCCATAACGCATGGCTTACTTTTTTCGTACGCGCGTTATAAATGAATGCAATGTAAGATTGCCGCGCAATGCTTCGCAATGGCTATATTGTTTTTCTACAGTCTCATTATACACCCACAAAAAACCACCCCATTAAATGGAGTGGTTTTTCAATAGATCTGGCAGGTCTAATACTTCACATCAAAACTCCTGCGTACGAATCTTTGGCTCCCGCCGCATCTGTCTTGGCCTGTCACGACAATGCACCGCGTACTTGGACCAGTACAACTGGCACTCGGCCCCAATTGCACGTTCACCGAATAACACGCGCCATCGGGAAGAGAAATAATCTCATTGCATTGGCTCTGACCCGTAATGGGATTAAGCGTGCCACAGATATTTTGTATGGGATCACGGTCGCGATACAATGTGCGCTCCATTGCAATATCAGCCGCATATAATGCCTTAAACGATTCTTGCGCTTGTCCGATGATAATGACTTGGCCTAAAAGGATATTAACAATGCCCATTGCAATTGAAAGAAAGGCGGTGAGAAACACTGCCATAAGCAAAAGCGTGAAGCCTTTGCGATTGCCAACAGCATATTGTATGTATGCGCGTATGGTCATAAATCTCTAAGACGCTGTGTCACTGTTGTCTGAAGTTTGACTATGCTATCTGAACCAAGTCGGGGATCACGAGTATGCATGATAAATCCGAGTGTTATACGCGGCTGTCCGTCTGTAGGCCCGACTCTATTACCCGATAATCCCACCGTCCAGTTTTGTAAGATGATTTCTTCCGACGTAAACTGCTGGGGTGGTACGGTATTGCAATCCACACTGCCTGCCGTCGGCATTGCCACCCTCATAAGAGCATCACGAACAGAATCGCCATCCGTATCTTCCCAATAATAAAAACGTTCCTGGGGGGATCCTTGATTGTAACTGGTAAATTGAAGACCATTGCGCGGACAATTCAGAGGCTGAACGGTGGTATACGCCATGTTACTGCCCGTACGAATTTCCCGTGATATGAGTTCCAAAGAGAATCTAGCGTTATCAAGAACATCCTTAAGCGCGATCGCTTTTGCCTGCGCTCTGAACACGCTCATCATCACATCTACCGCCGCGAGCACAAGAATAGAAAACACCGCTATGGAAACAATAAGTTCCACGAGGGTGAATCCATGGTTTGATTTTCTGCTATATTGTAATAGGCGCGTATAAGACATCATACGATTGCCATCTCCTATCAAGGATATAGATAGTTTAATCGGTCAACATGAAAGCAGACTTTCATGTTTCCCTCATTTCCATCTATAAACACGGTCTCTCAAGGTAATACTTTTGGAAGCTCCCCGCTCAACCCATGATACGGTGGAAATAATTTCCATCTGATCATTAATGGGAATATCAGCATCCGCTGACGCAGAACATGGCGCCGAATTAGGAGGCGAACACACCCGCACGCACCGGGTAAAACCAGCAGGCGATCCGACAAGATAATTGTATATACCACCAAGATCAACAAGGAGCGGCATATTGCATGTGGCAAGACTTCTTTTGATAAGCATTGGCGTAGAGATGGTATCGGTTCCACATGTAAGACCTATGCTTTGCGTTGGATCTAGCTCGTAATAACTTAATAATTTGGGAGGCGGTCCATTGGGATTATCATCCCAGGCCATAGTGCCGCCAAGCGTGGCGCACAGGATATTATTGTCACGCACTGCCCGAATAAGCTCAATCCCTTCTTGCGCAAGATTATTGGCAATCAAATTGTTGCGTGAAAATGAGGTACTGAAAAGGCTATGAGCTATGAGCGTAATCGGACCCACAAGCACGGCAAGTAAAAGAGCTATCGCTATGAGTGTTTCTACAAGGGTAAATCCGATTTGATTTTTGTAAAGCTTAGACGGTTGAGCGGTCAAGTGCCCGACTGTCATTCCTGCCTTCCGCGCAAGCGGGGGACAGGAATGACAAATGGAAACGGAAATATTCAAACGCATGCGCCTTGATTTGTATAGTAGACCTATTGCGTAAATATTCTTCTGCTGCAATTTCCAGATTTCGGCTGCGACTTCGCAAAAATTATTCAACATATACGC
>CAYHZE010000070.1:0-5286 GCA_964361015.1 uncultured Candidatus Saccharibacteria bacterium
CAGCGCAAACAAAAATTGAGGGATTTCATTTTGATTCCCGCAAGCATGTGCTTGAATTTGATGATGTGCTTAATAAGCAGCGCACGTTTGTGTATCGTATGAGGCGAAACATTTTGCTTGGGCTTGAAATGAAAACAGAAATGAACGAATCGGAAACTATGCGTCAAGCGATTGAGCGTATGATGGATGAAGAGATACGGCGTGTAGTATTATTTCATACGCAATCAAGCGATGAATCGGAGTGGAACATAGAAGAAATTTTTGAAGAATTGCGTGCGATTGCGCCTGTGAGCGATGATACACACCGGATTCTGCGCGAAACGGTAGAAAAAACAGAAGGTCAAGATGAAAAGCGCGAGGCGCTTGGGCAAAAAATTACTCAACTAATTTCCGATTTATATAATAAGCGGGAACAAGCCGAAGGAGAGGCACAAATGAGAAATAGAGAACGAAGCGTGATGCTCCACTCCATTGATATGCTGTGGATGGATCATTTGGATCAAATGGAACACTTGCGCGATTCGGTGCGTTTGCGCGCCTACGGCCAGCGCGAGCCGCTTGTGGAATATAAAAACGAAGGCACAAAGCTTTTTCGTGAATTATTGATAGCCATCAACTCACAAATCGTACGCGCTCTATTCAAAGCGGGCAACGTTGTTGCCCAAGATCAAGCCATGAATCGAATTCAGTTGCGTAAACCTGAAGAACATACATTCACCGGTCCCGCATCCGCACATTCTCACGCCCCTGAAGCACAAAAAAAATCAATCGGCGCCCGCGAGCCAAACCGCAACGACCCCTGTCCCTGCGGCTCTGGAAAAAAATATAAGAAGTGCCATGGGGCGTAGGGATCGCCCAAAAAGCCAAAAAGAGTAGGAATTGCCTCACGAATGCTCATGCAAGGCGCATGGGAGCCATTCTCTCTTTGAATCTATTATGAACAGGCTCTTAGATGAGACTGTAAAAAAAATATCGTAATGGTACGTTCACGGGAAGATGTTATTGAGATGTTGATTCATAAATACGAACGGTATATTGCGCCGTTTACGTTTGTAATGGGATTTGTTCTTGATACGGTGACGCTCAAACGGATTGATATTTGGTTTGATCATTATATCCTTATCGGGTATTTATTACTGGCGGCAGGAGGAATTATTGTAGTGAATGCCTATGAGGCTGGGCATTTGCATGTTCGTCCATTAGACGTGGTGGTTCCCTTTATGCCCATAGTGGTTCAGTTTGGATTTGGCGGACTTTTTAGCGCGTTTGTGATTTTTTATACCGTAAGCGGGGTGATCGCGCAAAGCTGGCTTTTTCTTTTTGTGTTATGCGTACTTCTGATAGGCAATGAGCGATTTCGCAAGCACTACCAGCGTCTTACGTTTCAGGTCAGCATATTTTTTGTGGTACTGTTTTCTTATACTATTTTTGCATTACCGCTTATTACGAAGCAAATAGGGACAGGAATGTTTTTACTAAGCGGGGCGGCAAGTCTTGGGCTCTTGGGTTTATTTTTATTACTTCTCTCACGGGTTACGCCGCTTATCAGGCAACGATATCAAACGATCGGTATCAGCGTGGGAGTTATTTATCTTGCGTTTCATGTATTTTATTTTACCAATATCATTCCTCCTATCCCGCTCTCACTTAAAGAAAGCGGGGTGTATCATGCGGTTGCAAGAGAAACCAACGGCGCGTATCGCGTGACATTTGAATCACCTTCGTGGTATGCATTTTTGCGCGAGACAAGTTCGCTTTATCATTGGCGCGAAGGAGAATCTATTTATTTTTTCAGTTCAATATTCGCGCCTACGCAATTGAACATCACTGTTCTTCATCGCTGGTTTTATTATAATACTCTCAAAAAAGAGTGGATCAATCGGGGAAATGTTTCAATTCCCATTGTTGGCGGTCGTGACAAAGGGTATAGGACATATAGTTTTGTTACCTCCGGAGACTTAGGCAAATGGAAAGTGGAGGTTATGACTGAACAGGGGCAAATACTTGGCCGCGAAACATTTACCGTTGTAGGAGTACAAAAGGAGAGAGAACTTGAGACGAAATTAAAATAGATTTTTATATAAACCTGTAGAAAAAAAATTGTCATTGTGAAGCGTTGCGCAGCAATCTTACATTCAGAGACTTTAGATTGCCGCGCCCCCAAAGCTGGGCTCGCAATGACATATATTCTGGGAGTTGCATAATGCATACGTATATGAAATATATCCGTGCCGCAATCATATCAGCAGGAGTAATTCTTCTCATAATCCCTTTTTATATTTTTTACAATAGTATTTTTTTATTCCTCTATAAGCCGACACGCACACAGTTGCCGCAAGGGATCACAACCGAGCACGAGGTAATCGAAAAAAGATCCATTGAAATCATTGCAGAAAATTTACGTATTCCATGGGCGGTGGCGTTTTTGCCGGATGGAAATTTATTGGTAACCGAGCGGCCGGGAACATTGAGGAAAATCGGAAAGGATGGAAAGATATATAATATTGAGGGAGTGCATCATAGTGAAGAAGGGGGATTACTAGGGATGGCATTGCATCCGCGCTTTACTGAAAACCATTGGATATATTTATATCTCACAATAACGCAAGGCAGTGAGATGAAAAATAGAATAGAGCGCTATGCGTTTGAAAACGATCAGTTTGCAGATAAAAAAATAATTATTGAAAATATCCCAGGCGCTCTTTATCATGATGGCGGCCGCATTGCATTCGGTCCTGATGGATATTTATATATCACTACCGGCGATGCGGGAAAAAGTAATTTGGCGCAGGCAAAAGATTCTCTTGCCGGAAAAATTCTTCGACTGGATTATGAAGGCGCTGTTCCTTCTGATAACCCTTTTAATAATGCGGTTTGGTCATATGGCCATCGTAATTCACAGGGTCTTGCGTGGGATGATCGTGGGCGCTTGTGGGCAACCGAGCATGGACGTTCGGGAATTCTTTCAGGCTTTGATGAGCTTAACCTCATTGAAAAGGGAAAAAATTATGGATGGCCGGTGATCCAAGGAAATGAGACGCGGGCTGGCATGGAGTCTCCTGTTACGCAATCAGGTCCCGATGAAACATGGGCTCCCGCAGGGGCATTGTTTTGGGACGACTCTATTTTTTTTGCAGGCCTTCGGGGAGAGGCGATTTATGAAGCGCGCATTGGGGAGGAAAAAGAAATTTCTCTGAAGATCCATTTTCATAACGAATTTGGACGTCTCCGCGATATTGTACGCGGTCCCGATGATTTTTTCTACGTTACCACTTCCAATACCGATGATCGCGGCATGTCCCGCCCCGGAGATGACAAGATAATCAGAATTGATCCTAAGGTATTTCGGTAGACAACACCATAAAAAAACTTTAAAAAACATATGCTACACTTTTGGTGATTTTATATTATTAAATATATTGTCAACAAATTGTTCACGATCGTGAACAATTTGTTGACAATCAGAGATATTATATGATTTTCTATATTTTTTTCATAAAAGATGTATACTGACAATATAGTTGTATCAACAATGTATAAATGATAGATATCATGCCAATTGTTCGATCACAATTTGGACCTGTAAGAAAAAAAGACGGAAAGCAAGAACGCGCGGATCAAGTGACGCAGGAAATGTTGGAGTCAATCCAAAAGCGCTTGAGCGAGCGCAGAACCATAAGCGACAAGCTTGCGGATTTTTTGGTGCGTTGGGCAGGCACCATTACGGTTGCGATTATCCATATATTTTTATTTAGTACATGGATTTTTATTAATCTTGATATGGTTCCATGGTTTCGCGTTTTTGATCCATATCCATTCAATTTTTTAACGATGATTGTTTCGCTTGAAGCTATATTTTTAGCAATTTTTGTATTAATAAGCCAGAATCGGGAATCAAAAATTGCGGATTTGCGCCAGGAATTTGATGTGCAGGTCAATATCATTGCGGAACGGGAAATTACAAAAATAATTCATATGCTTGCCTATGTTATGAATCATTTGAATATCCATTATGAAAATGATGCCGAACTTCGCCAGATGATGCGGCCGCTTAACATCGATGAGATTCGCGAACAGCTTGAGCATCAGATCGGGACGGTAAAAAAGCCAAAAGGGGAACAATAACGTTTTATTGCAAAATACATGGATCAAGAATTAGGGCAAAAACTTGATGAGCAGGGCAAAAAGCTTGATGCCATTGAGCAATCGGTGAAAAAAATCCGTTCATATTTATTTTGGACTGCTATGGTCTCAATCATTTTGTTTGTATTGCCATTGATTGGCCTTTTGTTCGTTGTTCCCCGATTTTTGAATCTTCTTTAGGGTTCATTGAAGAACGCAGGCCATTCTTCGGGGTCTTCGTCGAGGAGTGAGGCGAGCAAAAAGAGATCTATCCCGAAGCTGACCTGTGGGAGCAATGAATTGCCTTTTATCTCTGCCTTAAACCAAGAATCCTTGGCATAGAGATCCTCCCTGATTGTCTCAAAAGATTTTTCGTATCGCTCTGTCATAAGAAAAAGTTACGGATAACATTTATCATCTCAAGAGCACTGACGCCAGCGGATTGACGTCGCGTCTTTCTATTTATTATTAAGGACGTTCTTCATGCATTTGCTCGACTTGCTTGCTTCTTGCGAGTATTGCCTCTGCAAGTTCTTTTTTCTCGTTCGGATCTTGGCTCTGAAAAAAAATGCAGAACCATGTCGTCTAATTTTTTTGTGTCTTGTAATTGTTGTGTTGCTCCCATTCCTGCCTCGCGGCAACCGAGCGCGGCGAGCACACGCAACGCATCTTTGCCGAACATTTCCTCTATTTCTCTCAAGTGCATCATTTCACCGGTAAAAAGACCCCGTTGGTATCTCGAATTTATATCACCGACAGTCTTCTTTCCCTATTTTGATTTTTTTGGGGGGCGCGCGAAATCAGAAAATGAGAGAAGAAAATGGCATTGAGGTGTAGCTACCGCAAAGCGGCGGCGTGAGGGACGCATTCACTCCTCGTCCGGATGTTCGTCAAAGTAGGTTCGGATGTTAACCAATTGGATAAAATGCGGAAGCGGGAGGATTCGAACCTCCGATACCCTTGCGGGTATACCGGTTTTCGAGACCGGCCCTTTCAACCACTCAGGCACGCTTCCCTTAGGGATCATAGTGTCATGTTTTTTCGGTTTTTTCAAGTTGAGGATTTACGGACTTCATTCCTCCTATGGAACAGGGGAGATGAGGAGGACAGTATACTGGTCTGGAAAAAATAGACAGCTGGATGAGTGCAACTTCCGGTGTATGA
>CAYHZE010000071.1:0-5273 GCA_964361015.1 uncultured Candidatus Saccharibacteria bacterium
ATCATACACCGGAAGTTGCACTCATCCAGCTGTCTATTTTTTCCAGACCAGTATAGATATCGAAGCAGCCGATTCATCGCTGAATGTGGGCGAGCCACCGCTAAAACTCAAAACCATCGGCATCAACCTGGACTATTATGACTCCGCTACGGGCAAGGCGGGTGATTTGGTTTTCACAAAAAATAAAGTGATGTTTGATCTTTTATTCACCGAGTTCGGTTTCGTTATTCCCGGGAATATGAGCGCGACGGGTGCTGACAAGTTGAGCCCCCAGCCAACATTCTTGGCGCCCATGGGCACGAAAGTCGTTTCCCTTGTAGACGGGATAGTTGTTGGCATTTCCGCGCTATACAGCAACGACTACTCCATAATGGTAGCACCTGATACCAACAGTAATTGGCGCTACGAAACAGAACATGTCATAAATCCGCTTGTTAAGATTGGAGATAATGTGAAAGCCGGCCAAATAATCGCTGAAGTAAGTCCGCATAATAAAGATGGAAGCAGTGGCTATGGCATGGTCGAGATAGGGATCTTAAAGGGAGGCAACCCGCCCCAGCATATCTGTCCCTTTGCGCATCTTGATGATTCAATCAAAAGCGATATCCAGTCAAAACTGCTAGCACTCTATAAGTCTTGGGAAGAGTATCGCGGCAGTAATTCTTTATATAACGAATCCGCCCAGCCGACCCCAGGCTGTCTCACTCTTCTGCCGATTGATGGGTAGCGGCATCGTTGAACTAAAGACCTCTTACACAATAACATTCCTCCTGCAATTCAAGAATTTTAACTGCAAATCGTTCAGGACTCGTTGGCTTATTTTAGTCAAGTAGGCCGCCTCGTTCGTCAGGGGTTTTCGCTCAAAATTCTTGAATTTCGTCACGAAAGCTTATTGTGCAAAAGGTCTTTAGTAGTAAAAATATAAAACCACCTCAAAAATGTTTTAGGTGGTTTTTATTTGTACATTAGGGAACATGTATGTCTACGTACCTTTGATAATTTGTATTCCCGACCATCCAATCCATCCGACAGCGCCAAATGAAATAGTGGGGTCAATGATATGCATGGGCAGTGAGGGAAATAATGTATAGAGCAAAGACGCGACTAATACGATCGCGGAAATGGCAAGATCACCCTTTGCGTCCAATGTAAATAATTTGTGCGCTTTATGCGTATGGGACGCTTGAGGATGGCTTTTTGATATGTTGCCCAATATCTTGATTGAAATGATATTAGCGCATAATCCTATGCTCACACTTTCCAGCATATAGAGGTTTATGACCGCCTCTCCTGAAACCAATTTCATGATGGACATAGAGCAGATCCATGCAAGCCCTGCAAACACAAAGAACGCATAATATTTCAGAAATCGTTCATGATAGTGATATGCGTGGTGCGCATCCATGTGGTGTATCACTATTTGCCTACTCACCAAACAAGCAAGGGCATAGAGAGACAGATGCGTGAAGGCATGTATGGCATCGGATTGCGCGGAAACACTGTAGGCTAGTAGGAGCGCGATAAGAAATTCTCCCGTTGCGCCCATGAGGCCTACGGCAAAAAGCCAACGGTAACTCCGGTAGGCGCGCATAGTATATTGGGCATGCGCATGATCGTGAATGATCTCATGATGGGTATGACCGTGACCCATGGATACAACCTCCCGCCGATACGATTGTGAATGATCTTCTGATCATGGATACCATTCCCTGCGGCAATAGTCAATTTTTGTTTATGTGAATTTTGAAACCTTTCCTATTATTGTTTTGTCGGAAGCCTTCTGGCAATGACAGGTTTGTAAAGGTTGCAAAATCCACGCCTGGCCCCGGGTAACTGCATTGTTTTTGCCGTCATAATTTGGTATTCTATACAAAATGATAAAGACCAACCTACATATAAAGGATGTTTTTTTTATTCCGAAGCTCACCGCGTTGTCGTATATTATTTTTTTCATCAGTTCTTTTTTTTGGGGTGAATTCACGCAACTTCTTGCAGACGAGCGATTGTCCAGCGCTCCGGATGTGATTATCCCTTTTTCTCAACATCGGGTAACGAAAACAATCGCGAGTAGTATGGTTATATATGACCGCCGCGAGGAAACGCTTGTTAAACGTGATGAACTCATTCGTCAGCAGAGTGATTTTTTATTTATCGATACGCATGCAATGGCATTGGCAATATATCAAAAAGGACAACTTGTTAAAACATTTTCTATTGTTGCGAAGGGTGCGGAGGGAACTTTTTTTGAAATTCCGAATGGGTTGTATACGGTTGCATTTAAAGAAGAAAAGCATCATTCGACGATTGGGGATATTTTTATGCCATGGACTATTGCGTTGTCCGATAATTATATGATTCACGGGATGCCGTTGCATGCAAATGGGGCGGCGATTGAATCTTCATCAATTGGCGGAGGCATACGGCTTGCTACAAAAGACGCAAAAGAAATTTTTGGGTTTGCGCGTATTGAAATGCCGGTCTTGTTGTTCGGAAAAGGCAATCAGGAGCAGCGTCTTGCGCGTTATTTTCAAAAAATACCCATTGCGGCGCAACGGCGTACCGTGCCGCCATCAAACAACATTCCCGGCCTTTCTGCCATTTCTGCGTTTGCGGCTGACGTCGAAACAGGGGAAATTTTTTTTGAGAAACAAAAGGATGCGGTCCGTCCCATTGCATCGGTTACCAAATTGATGACAGCGCTCATTGCGCTTGACTCGGTTGATCCGTCAAAGCGGCTTGTGATCAATGAGCAAGCAGTCAATACATCCGGCGATACGGGCAAACTTCGCCTTGGTGATAGATTTCCGGCAAAGGATCTCTTATATCCGCTTCTTCTTTCTTCCAGCAATGATGCGGCAGTTGCGTATGCCGAACATGTGGAAAATTTTGTGGAACTTATGAATAAGAAAGCTCAAGAGATTAGTCTTGCGTATACGTTTTATAAAGATCCAACTGGTCTTGCGCCGGAAAATGTTTCAACCGTCCAAGATCTTTTTACGTTGATTGCCTATATTAACAAACATCAGAAACAAATTCTTGACATTACGAGTTTGCCCGAATATGCGATTGCATCTGACAACAAACTGCACGCATGGAGAAATAATACATGGCCGGACAATAATGGTATTTTTCTCGGAGGAAAATTTGGCTTTACGCCCGAAGCCCGGCAGACTCTGGCAGCCGTGTTCGGTATCACTATGTCGGAATTTAGCGCCCGCCCGATTGCCATTGTACTGCTCGGATCAAATGATCGCCGCCGTGATGTGACACTGATCACAGATCACATTCGGAAAAATTTTGCATATGGAAGCACGCTTGCGGAGAAAGAAGGTTCTTTGTCATTTCATATCATGCATGTGGGTATGAATATTTTTGAAACATTGAAGAAATAAAATTGACACAAGCGATACAAAGAGAGCGGTTCAAACTCAAGAAACGAGTTGGTGAATAGTTTTCTTAACTCAATCAGAGACGATTGAGTTTTTTCTTGTATTATGATATTTCTGCATCAGGAGGGAGGTGATAGATATGAATCACCGTTACACCGCATACTGCGAGAATCCATTCTGTCTTTTTGTGACAGAGGGAATTGAGACGGAGGATCTTGATGAGGCGCAAGAGATTGCTCTTATCCTGCATGGACCCATTCGCAAAGGTTCTTTTGAATTATGCCGAGAAGGAGAATTCCCTGGGCCCGAGATTACCATTCTTCACGACTTTCCATGCTTCACCTGTGTCCCAGAATGGAGTTTTTGATGAAGAGTGTTAGACGTGCCGATATGCACCCGCTCACTTATTACAAGAAAGCGGGTGATTTTTTAATATGACAACATAATGTCAATCTGGTATAAATATATGTATGATTACCATTGATGATTTTAAAAAAATAGATCTTCGGGTGGCAAAAATAATGAGCGCGGAGCGTGTTGTCGGATCTGAGAAATTATTAAAATTACAGGTTGATATAGGGGAAGAACAGCGTCAAATCGTGGCGGGCATTGGACTTGCATACGATCCCGAAGTACTTATCGGGAAAGAAATTATTGTGATTGCAAACTTGGAGCCGCGATTACTTATGGGCGTGGAAAGTCAAGGCATGCTTCTTGCCGCAGGTAATGACCATCCGGTATTGCTTCGACCCGATAAAGATATCCCGCCCGGATCTCCAATCCGATAATTTTTTACATCTTTTATCTCATTATTGATGGACAACATTTTTCATACGATCGTATGAAAAATGTTGTCCATGACTGTCTTTTTTTATCTCATCATTTTTATGATTGAATTTTCCATTCAGAAAAAATCTCAAAAAAGCAATGCGCGTTTGGGAATTTTGAAAACACCGCATGGGGAAGTTGAGACTCCGGCGTTTGTGCCGGTGGCAACACAAGCAACGGTCAAGACGCTTATGAGCAAAGAAGTGATTGACACGAAATCACAACTGCTTATTGCCAATACCTATCATTTGCATCTTAAACCCGGAGAGCGCGTGGTTAAAACAGGCGGAGGATTGCACGAATTCATGCAATGGCCACGGCCGCTTATGACCGACTCGGGCGGCTTTCAAGTTTTTAGTTTGGGATTTGGCAAAGATTTCGGCATGGGGAAACTGCTGAAACAAAAGCATCAGGGAGAGGCAATTGTTTATGGTCAACAGCCTAAACTTTTAAAAATTACCAATGACGGCGTTTGGTTTACATCATTTCTTGATGGCGCAAAACTTTTTTTAAGTCCAAAAGAATCGGTGCGTATTCAGGAAGCGCTTGGCGCGGATATTATTTTTGCGTTTGACGAATGTACGTCGCCGATTGCTGATTTTGAGTATACGAAAACATCAATGGCGCGTACGCATACATGGGCTAGGCAATCGCTTGAGTATAAAAAAACTACACAGGCGATGTACGGCATTGTGCAGGGCGGGAAGTTTAAAGATTTGCGGATTGAGAGCGCGCGATATATTCGCTCTTTGCCATTTGACGGCTTTGGCATTGGCGGAGAGTTTGGCGATAATAAAACGATCATGACGCGTATGTTGAATTGGGTAGTGCAAGAGTTGCCGGAAGAAAAGCCGCGGCATCTGCTTGGTATTGGGTATCTTGAAGATATGCCAAAAATAATTGCTTCGGGCGTTGATACATTTGATTGCACACTACCGACACACGCGGCGCGCCATGGCACGGCATTTACTCATGCAGGTAAAATTGATATGGTGAAAGCGCGGCATTTGAAAGAAAAAAAACCGCTTGATATGAAATGTGCCTGTTTCGTGTGCG
>CAYHZE010000072.1:0-5266 GCA_964361015.1 uncultured Candidatus Saccharibacteria bacterium
AAATTAGATCAGCCTGCCATTGACGCATTAAAAGCGGTACTCAAAGAAAAATTATCATTATTTAATTCAGTGAATAAAATATGAAGAAATGTCGACAATATATATCGTTTGGATTCACCCTCATTGAATTAAAATCAATAGCTGTAGGTGGTATTACTTCGTAGATAGAGGGTTGGTAGTTTCGTCACTCCTCTGTTGGCAGAAAAGCCGATGTGCGGTATACTGATATCATGGCATTTGATCATACTATAAAATTAGTTATTCTTTTTGGTTCTCAAGCAACCGGTAAGGCAGGAAAACATTCCGATACTGATATCGCGGTTCTTTCTGATCATCCATTAACCATTGGGGAAAAAGGCGAAGTGAGCGCTGAAGCCGCGAAGATTTTTGACGTTTCTGAAGATAGCGTAGATGTGGCGGATATTTGGCATGCGCCGCCTTTACTTCAACAACACATTGCATCCGAAGGAAAGCTTATACATGGAGATGCATTTGATTTTATCCGATTTCGGGTGCTTGCATGGAAACGGTATCTTGATACGGCAAAATTTCGGCGCGCGCGGGAACATTCGCTTGCCAAACATTACCATGAACCATGAACTTATATCCAAAAAATTGGAACAAATTAAAGAAGTGATGAATGAATTGGAACGCTTATTGCGTGTTTCTATTGGAGAATTTGTACGCGATTTAACCGCGATAAGGGCCGCAGAACGCAACTTTCAGCTTGCCGTTGATATGGCAAGCGATATGAACACCCATATATTACTTGAATTGGGAGGTAAAACACCCGATACCTATCGGGAATCATTTGCGGCGCTTGAACGAGAAGGAATTTTTTCTCATACGCTTGCAAGCCAACTCATAGAAAGCGCAAAGGTAAGAAATATTTTAGTACATGAATACGATTTTGAAGAGGATTACGAGAAATTTTATCGTGCGGCACAAGAATGTATTCCGGCGTATCGTGAATATATGAAAGTGGTTTATGATTATATGAGTAAGTAGATGGGCGGATAATTATAGTAGGACTTACGTGTTTTATTCCCCTCCTAGAGTAGGAGGGGTTGGGGGTGGTATTCCTCTGATCACTTATACCCCTCCTAACCTCCCCTATATTAGGGGAGGAACGAAATCATAAATTCTATATAGATTTCTTTGAGCGATATAAACAGCAATATCCCAAAAACCCTCAATATGAAAATTTTTATCACGCGAAATATCCCGGATAAGGGAATCAACCTTTTGAAAGAAAAAGGGTATGAAGTTGCGGTCAGCTCGGACGATCGGGTTTTGTCCAAGGATGAGTTGATTGCCGTGTTGAAAGCAAACCAATATGACGCGGTACTGTGTTTGCTTACGGATAAGATTGACGCGGATGTTTTTGACGCGGCAGGCAAGCAATGTAAGATTTTTGCAAATTATGCGGTTGGTTTTGATAACATAGACCTAAAAGCCGCGGCAGAAAGGGGAGTGGTAATTACCAATACGCCGGGCGTTTTGACTGACTCCGTGGCTGAACATGCGTTTACATTACTGCTCGCCATTGCCCATCGCGTGGCTGAATCCGATCGTTTTACTCGTGCGGGCAAATATCATGGGTGGGAGCCGATGCTTTTGCTCGGGTCCGATGTATCAAAAAAAACGCTTGGCATACTTGGCCTTGGCCGTATTGGTTCACGCGTGGCGCATCATGCAGTGCGGGGATTTGACATGAAGGTGCTGTATTATGATCCGCATCGCAATGAAGAATTTGAACGGGAGTTTTCCGCCCAAGGCGGATTTGTTGAATTTCGGGAACATGTTGAAGATGTATTGCGTGAAGCGGATTTTATCTCAATTCACGTGCCCCTTGTGGCAGAAACCCGGCATTTGATCAATGCCGAGAGCCTTGCAATAATGAAAAGATCGGCATATCTCATCAATACCTCGCGCGGACCGATTGTGGATGAACAGGCATTGGTTGAGGCGTTGCGAACGAACGTAATCAAAGGCGCGGCGCTTGATGTATATGAACATGAACCCGCGTTAGCGCCCGGTCTTGCAGAACTTGAAAATGTCATTCTCACGCCGCATACGGCATCAGCCACCATTGAGACGCGTCAAGCAATGTCCGCGCTTGCGGCGCAAAACATTATTGAGGCGCTGGAAGGGGGAGTGCCGCCGAATATGGTGAAGGTTATTTAGTTTTTATGAGGACTTACGCATTTTGTTCCTCCCCTTGCATAAGGGGAGGTTAGGAGGGGTATAAAAAGGGCTATAGAAAATGAAAAGTGAAAAACGAAAAGCGCAAAACAAAAACAAACGAGAAGATAAGGTTTTCCTCCTCTCCCCATGTCGTAGTTTGAGATTTATGAATTATATATCTAAAATGCTATTTATTGCCATTTTTTGATGGCTTATATATCTAACGGTTCAGACCACGATGTAATGGCAGTGGATTCAGGTAATCAAGACTGTTGTTGAGGCGAAATGATTACGCCTCTGCATTTGAAGTAATCCCTCACATCTCCCACTTTTCCCTTTATTTTTAACCTTTTTTGTCATTCCCGCAAAAGCGGGAATCCAGACCCTCATTTTTGTTTGTGAAGAAAACCTAGATTCCCGCTTTTGCGGGAATGACAGAGATGTGAGGGACTTCCGCATGTGAACTCTTTTCTTTTTTCAACTGTCATGCTATGCTGGGGCAATGATAGAACTTAACGCCCAACCGCGCATTATCCTCGGATCTCAAGTAAAATCCCTACGAAAAAAGGGCTTTTTGCCGGCGGTCGTATATGGTGAAGGCGTGGATTCCCAGGCAATTACCACTTCATTTGTTGAGTTTGAACGCGTTTTGCAGGCGGCGGGCGAGTCCACAATAGTCACACTTTGCGTGGCGGAAAAGAAATACAATTGTCTTATCACAGATGTAAGCTACCACGCCACCAACGATAAGCCGATTCATGCGGATTTTTATGCGGTACGCATGGATAAACTTATCCGTACGACTGTGTCTTTTATGTTTACCGGCGAATCGGGCGCGGTTAAAAATGATGGCGGCATATTGGTAAAAGTTATGCACGAAGTTGAAGTTGAGGCATTGCCCAAGGACTTGCCGCATGAATTAGATGTTGATCTTAGATTGCTTTCTACATTTGGATCAAAGGTATTGATAAAGGATATACCGCTCCCCAGCGGAGTAAAAATGATGGCAGATGCTGATGAGATCGTGGTGCTTGTAGAAGCTCCGCGAACCGAGGAAGCGCTTGCCGCGCTCGAACAAGGCGCTACGGGTGAGATTGTTGATGTAAAGACCGAACAAGAAGAAAAACGCGCGGCAAAAGAAACAGAACCAGAAGAAAAAGAATAATTTTAAAATTTAGCTAGTTTCTTATACTCTTTGTATACTATGTTCCTTGTTGATAAAAAGTTAGGGAAAGTATTGTTACTGTTTTTTGGATTTTCTATGCTTGCGGCATTGTCGGGTGTTTTTGCATATCCGATATTTGCCGATATGGATGATGAGAAGCGTACGGCTTTACAAGAAAATCTTGATCAATTGGAACAGGAAGCACAGCAGTTAGATACGTTTATCGCCCAAACCAAACAAGAAGCGCAAAATTTGACAAGCGCAAAGCAGATCTTGGACGCGGAAGCTAAACGGCGGGCAGTTGAAATTAGAAAACTCACATTATCTCTTAAAAGCATTACTGCTGAAATTTCCGAAAAAAAAGTCGGCATTGCCGATCTCTCAAAAAAAATTAACAAATCCCGTGAAGGACTTTCCGCGAGTCTTCTGCTTTTACAAAACTATGATGAAGAAAATTCTCTCACCATTCTTTTGAAACACTCCAATATTTCAAATTTTTTTCGTTCGGTAGATGCAGTAGATAAGGTGCAGACGAATATTCAAACGTCACTCAAGAGTTTTCGCAGTGATCGTGAAGCGCTGGAACGCGAACAGCAGGATCTTCAAGATTCCGAAGAAGAGCAGGAAGGCCTGAAGGCGCTTCAGGAAGTCGAGCGTCAGGTACTTGTCCAAAAACAGCGGGAAAAACAAGAATTATTGCGCTTAACAAAGGGTAAGGAAGCCTTGTTTCAGCAACTTCTCAAATCAAAGCAACGGGATATTGCGAGTCTTAAAACACAGCTTTTTTATTTGGAAAAAACGGGTATTACTGCTGAAACCGCGCTTCAGATGGCTGATTTGGCGGCAAAACGATCAGGTATTCGTACCGCGTTTTTATTAGCGCTTCTTGAGGTAGAAACCGGCAAGCAATTTGAAGATGGAGTTATTAGCGTGGGGACGAATCTTGGCACGGGCAATTGGCAGCGCGATTTATATCAATGCTATATCAATCTTAAAAAACCAAAAACTGCGGAGTCGGAAAAAAATGCATATATGCGCATTACATCAAGTTTAGGTTTAAACCCGGATGCGATGCCGGTATCGCGCAAGCCAAACTACGGGTGTGGTGGAGCCATGGGACCAGCGCAATTTCTCCCCACCACATGGTTGCGCTATACCGATGAAGTAGCGCAATTGACAGGACATAATCCTCCCAATCCATGGAATCCCGAAGACGCGTTTCAGGCAGCCGCCGTATTTTTGGCAAAAGCGGGAGCCGCGTCACAGACCACGAGCGGAGAAATCGCGGCCGCAAAAACATATCTCTCGGGAAATCCCTCATGCACCAAATCAATTTGCCGCCATTACTCAAACCGCATCGTGGCGCTTGCAAAAGAAATAGGGCAAATACTTTGATTTTTCTTATATATAGTACTTTGAGTTACGAAACTTATAAAAAAATGTCATTGCGAGGCCTTGAGAAGCAATCTTACATTCGGAAGTTGAGATTGCCGCGCCCCGAAACGGGGCTCGCAATGACACATATCATATTATTTCATAATTTAGGGTAAATTAATATCGGCCCCCAATGAACAAAAAGGCATATCAATTTATGTTTTTAGATGAATGGGCGTGTGAAGGGCTTCGATTTGACAACAGAGAGTTTGGTGAACGGTTAGCTGGGTATGGTCAAGAGGGGTGGTATATCGTTGCAGTTAATCACGTCAAGAAAGGAAAGAAGTTATATAAGGTTGTCACATTACAACGTGATATTGGCTAGAACAGCCTAATCTCTAATTACTCTTTTTTATCAACCAAAATTTTGCATCGCCTTGTCAAGCGCCTCCACGATCAAATCAATATTGCCATCTATAATATTCGGGATATTATGCCATGACTCTTTGATGCGATGATCCGTGACGCGGTCTTGGGGGA
>CAYHZE010000073.1:0-5221 GCA_964361015.1 uncultured Candidatus Saccharibacteria bacterium
TTTGATAAAAAAGGCGAAGAGCATTACAACACGATCAGCGCGTATATAAAAAGCATGCGTGCAAGCCAGCCAGATGCGGCGCTGTATTATCTCGCGCGAATGATTGATGCGGGTGAAGATCCAAAATTTATTGCCAGACGCATGGTGATTTTTGCCTCCGAAGATATTGGCATGGCTCAACCCACCGCACTGGTGGTGGCAAACGAAGTATTTCGCGCAGTTGAAACAGTCGGACTTCCGGAGGCTACGATCAACCTTGCGCACGGAACGGTTTATTTGTCGGTCGCGTCAAAAAATAGAGCTTCGTATGATGGATATTTTGCCGCTGTTGACGATGTTAAAAAGCACGGCAATCTTCCCATTCCGATGGAGGTAAGGAACGCGCCCAGCATGTTGATGAAAGATATTGGCTATGGAAAGGGATATGAGCAATATACGGATAATGATTTTTTGCCAGATATATTGAAAGGAAAAAAGTACTATCGTAAAAAAGAAAAAGATTCGGTATCGGAGACATAAGAAATCCCCTCGCCATGATAGAGAGGGGATGTTCGTGAGGTTATCGTCTCGGCGGGTATGGGTATGGGTATGGGTAATGCCGTGGTATGCGGCTTCTCGGCTCATATCCGTGATGAGGACGGCCATGGTGATGATGGTGGTGCCAATGATGGTAGTCCCATCGCCATGTTTGATCAATAACCGTATAACAACATGTGGGAGCAGTCCGATACCAGATTACTGCCGGCTGGGGTGGTGCAGGTTCTGGGAGGACGATAATCCCTGCCGCCGAGAATAGAGATCCGTGAAAGCTTACACTGTCACATCCGCCAAGAATGGCAAGGAGAAAAAATCCGAGAAATAGATTTTTAAGGTACTGCATATCCCACTCCCTTCATAACAAATATTTATGGGTGAACTGAATAAATTATAACACAGACATAAGTTTTTTGCAAACACTGAGGAGTTTTTAGAGAGGTAGTGCGATAAGATACATAACCATCATTGCCTCGAAGAAAATGGTTTTCTTCGGGGATTTTTTATGGTACTAATTGGTTATGAAATCAGATACTTCATGGGATAATGTGGCCGAATGGTATGATGAATTTTTGGAAACCTCAAAAGATTCGTACCAGAAACATGTTATATTGCCCAATATCCTGCGCATATTGAATCTTAAGAAAAAGGATCGTGTGCTTGATCTTGCGTGCGGGCAGGGATTTTTTTCGCGGCAATTTGCGCATACAAGCGCGCAGGTGACAGGAGCAGATGCTTCGGCAGAGTTGATTGCGCTTGCCCGCGCTCGCTCGCCCAAACAAATTATTTATCATGTGCTGTCGGCAGATAAGCTTGATAGCATTGTTTCTGGATCGTTTGATGCAATCACGATTATTTTGGCGCTTCAAAATATAAAAAATATAGCAGGCGTATTTGCTGAATGCAGACGTCTGATAGTACCTCACGGGCGCGTAGTAATAGTGATCAATCATCCGGCATTTCGTATCCCACAGCAATCATCATGGGGATGGGACAACGCGCGGCGCGCACAGTATAGAAGAGTGGACGCATATTTAACAGAATCATATGCGCCTATTGATATGCATCCGGGAGCTCAACGAAAAGAAACCACGCTTTCATTTCATCGGCCGTTGCAGACGTATGTGAATACGTTGGCAAAATATGATTTTTATATAACGCGGATGGAAGAGTGGATATCGCATCGTATCAGCATGAAAGGCCCGCGACAAATTGCGGAAAACAAGAGTCGCAGAGAAATTCCTTTGTTTCTTATGATAGAGGCGCGTTTGTATAGATAGAAGTTGAGGATTTTTTTAGCCACGAATGAGTCATCTTGGGCAGTATGGGGGATCTCTTTGTTGAATCGTGTATCACTGTTATTTCATGCTCGAAATTCTTCATGGAATTTACATTGAAGTTCTGTGAATGTGTTCAGAATGACGGAATAGGGATATAAATGTAAAAGTTCAGATACTCGAATTATTTTTATCAATGGTGTACAATAGGAAAGTTATTCTTCCATTCTCATATATGATATGAGCATATCGTCACACATGCAAAAATCTATAGCTATGGCAGGAATTATTTCCCTGCCCGTTATTATTTTTTTTATTTTTTTTGTAAAAAACGGCCAAGATGCCCAATATCAGGATAAGGAATTACTTGTGCATGAGCGTACCGTACATTTAGCAAAAGACGTTGGTTCATTATTGTCTAGTCGTTTATCGGCGCTTGACCATATTGGATTTACGTACAATGAGTTGTCCCGGGTTGACATGTCAATAAAAAGTCAATTTGTTCAAGACTTTGCCGCGTCACGTGATGATATAGCAGATGTCGCAGTAGTGGATAATCGCGGGAAGGAAGTGATTCATAAAACTGCAGATACGAAAGGAACGTCTCTATTGTCCGATCGTTCGCAGAATATTGAATTTCTTACGGTGAAAGAAAAGGGATATTATCTCGGGCCTGTGTATCTCTCGCAAAGCAAGCCTATGTTTTTGATGGGCCGCGCGATTCGGTCGGCAGACGGCAAGATTATGCGAGGCGCGGTGTTTGTTCTTTTCCGCGCTGATGTTTTTCTTGATATACTAAAAGAAGCGGCAGTTCAAGACGGGATTATGGCCTTTATTGTAAACGAGAAAGGCGCAATCATACTTCATCCAACGCTTTCGTATGTAAATGAGCAAAAAGACGTTTCGTATAAGCCGTCAGTACGACTTGCCGCGGCAGGTGACAGTCTCTATGCGCACATCTATAAAAATGAATTAAAGGAGCAAGTGGTGGGAAGCGCAGCGCCTTTGGTGATTGCGTCTGATATGCGCACTCAACTCAAGACCGGTTGGTTTGCCGTCACGGAAACTCCTGTTTCAATTGTGTTTGCCGCGGTTGTTCATCAGCGTAGATTTGTGGGTTTCGGTCTTCTTATGTTGTGCATTCTTGCAGGGGCGGGATTATGGATTGTGTTGCGCATCATGCGCGGTCCGGTGCTCGCCATGAATCATGCGCTTAAAGAAATAAGTGGCGGCAATTTTACCTATCGGCTTGACATACCAAGAAGTAATGAATGGAAACGCATTTCAACAAGGGTGAATACTATTGCAGATATGTTGGCGCGCGTTTCATATGAACTTGAACAAGAACGCGCGGAGGTTGCCGCACAACGCGGTAAGTTGACTCTCGCACTTTCGGAAATTTCGGATGCCGTGATAGCCTGTGATGAGAATGGAAAAATCGTATTGGCAAACAAGCTGGCCGAAGAATTGGTCGGATGCTCCGCTGATGCCATGAGCGGTAAGCATATTGATGAGGCGGTGCGCCTGTTTGAAAACAATATGCCTGTTTTGGTGAGCACATATTATTCTCAAGTTCAAGCAAACGGTCTTGTGCGCATGGGTCATACTGACAGATTGCGGCTTATGACTGGGGAAAATCATGAGCGGCTTGTGTCTGCCCGCATGGGCGCACTGGGCATAAAAGGATCAACGCGTCATAATGGATATATGGTAGTACTTCATGATGTAAGCAGGGAACGGTTTCTTGAAAAAGTAAAAGGCGATTTCGTGTTTATTGCCGCCCACGAGCTTCGCACGCCTCTTACGGAAGTAAAATGGGCTATGGATATATTGATGGGCAAAGAATTCAGGTTGTTGTCGCGCAAACAAAAAAGTCTTATCAAGCGTTCATTTGACTCTAATGAACACATGATTCAGCTTGTAGATGACCTGCTTACAACCGCTACGGTAGAATCGGCGCAATTTCATTATAATAAAACGCCTATAGACATAAAAGAAATAGTGAGCGATATAATTCAAATGCGGAAAAAATTTGCCAAGAGTAAGGGCATTACATTGGTATTTAAAAAATTAAATATGCGAACGCCGCTGATTTCCGTTGATCAGGCGGCAATCAAAATCGCCGTTGATAACTTGCTTGAAAACGCGATTGCCTATACGCCCAAAGGGGGAATGGTGAATGTATCCATGGGAAGAACTGATTCTACATTGGAAATTCATGTGATGGATACGGGGATAGGCATATCCCAGGAGGATGCGGAGAGGATATTTTTAAAATTTTTCAGAGGAAAAAATGCGATAAAAATGATTACGGATGGAGCAGGATTGGGCCTTTATATTGCAAAAAGAATTATCGAAGCGCATGGGGGAACTATTTGGGTACAGTCGCAACCAGATAAAGGCTCTACATTTGGCGTGAGTCTTCCGGTATAAAAATAGTAATCGCGCATATACGAATTGGGGAATAAATATACGAATATCGAAAAGATATTTTCTTCATTCGTATATTTGTCTTTAATTCGTATATTCGCGATTACTCTCAATCACATGGAATCTCTTTTAGGAATCAACATGAGTATGTTCCTGCAAACAATTGGGCTCCTTGGAGTCATTGCCATTGTATTTGCAGAATCAGGACTTTTCATTGGATTTTTTTTACCCGGCGATTCGCTTCTTTTTACCGCCGGGTTTCTTGCATCCCAGCACATTTTTCCTATTGTTTGGTTAATGATCGGATGCACAATGGCGGCAATTGTGGGTGACAATGTGGGGTATGCGTTGGGTCATCGTATGGGTAAAAAAATTTTTACACGCGAGGAATCATTTTTTTTTCATAAAAATCATCTTACCCGCGCAAAAGTTTTTTATGAACGCTACGGCGCAAAGACAATTGTGTTTGCGCGTTTTATTCCCGTGGTAAGGTCATTTGCTCCGATTATGGCCGGTGTGGGGAATATGCATTATAAAACATTTTTATATTATAACATTGTCGGAGGCGCGCTCTGGGCCGCCGGATCTACGGGTCTGGGATACGCGCTTGGATCAATTATCCCGGGCGCCAGTCATTACTTCTTCCCGATTGTTATTCTTGTTATCATTCTTTCATTTTTGCCGCCCATCATTCATATTCTCAAAAATAAAAGTGAGCGGCGCGCGGCATGGCGATGGGTGAAAAAGTTTTTTATGCAGTCATAGCAATAAATAGAATTGACTAGCATAAAATACCATTCAATGGTATTTTTTTATTATTAGGAGATACGCATCTATGTATCAACCAATACTTTCCGTCAACAATCTTCACGTATCAATTGGGCAAATTCCGGTACTTAACGGTGTGTCGTTATCTGTGAACAAGGGAGAGGTTCATGTGCTTATGGGGCCAAATGGATCGGGCAAGAGTACGTTTGCCG
>CAYHZE010000074.1:0-5210 GCA_964361015.1 uncultured Candidatus Saccharibacteria bacterium
ATTTGGTGGACCATGGGAGAATCGAACTCCCGCCACCCGGATGCAAACCGGGTGCACTGCCACTATGCTAATGGCCCTCATGAACGTCCGAGTGAAAAAAATATAACATATTTGAGGCTGAAAAACAATACTTGTGTGCATTAACTCTTGGGATGTGTGTCATTCCCAACAAAATCGCGAGAATTCAGATTTTTTTAAAATTAAAGAGGCTCTGGATCCTCGGGTCAGGCCCGAGGATGACATAGGGAGAGATTTTTAAAAATAGAAAGAAATATTCATGGCATTATGCATACCATTTTGATACAATCACCTCATGACAACCCTCGCCCAACTTATTTTGCTTCTCCAGGTAGTCGGTCAACTCCTTACCACCGTGCAGCAACGTCCGCAGGTATCTCCGGTATTTCGCCAAACTGTTATATCTCAAGCGCAAAGAGTGATTCAACTTGCCCAAAAGGCAATTGCTGAAGAACGGCAAAAAACTGCTCCTGTTCATGTAACATTGATCCCGACTCCTTCTCCTGTATCAAACATCGCTACTTCTTCCTACCACATTGAATCAAAGCCCAATTATGATTTGTCTCAATTGGCGGCGCTCATCCACGACAAAATAAATTATGAGCGTATACAAAGAGGATTGGGGCAACTATCCTATAATCTTCAATTAAGTCAAATTGCCAAAGCGCACAGTGAAGATCAGACAAAGGATAATCTATGGTCTACCGATATAGACAAGCCCTGCTCTTATATTTTCATCCGCCACCAAGGTTCCGAGGATGCAAATTCCTCGCTAGGCGATAGATTAAAAAGTGCGTCTATTCCTTTTCGGGAAGCGCGGGAGAATATTGCCGGTATTGGCGTATCACAACATTTGACATACCGAAGAAATACGGATCAGGGTGCAATTATATGCCAAGAATTTATTCCCGCTCCAATTCCGGATCATGCAACCTCTGACGAGGCACAAAGCATTATCCGATCCAATACCGCATTATCAAAAGAAGTATTTCAGCCAATACCTCCCGTCATTTGGGTGAATCGTGAATGGCTTGAGATCCATGAAATCGCAAGTCAATCGGTGACAGGATGGATGAATTCTCCTGGCCACAAAGAAAATATACTTGCCCCAAACATCACAGAAACCGGCATTGGCACCGCAATGATCAATGAGTATGCAATTATTACGCAGGTTTTTATTAAGAGATAATATGAGGAGTGTTTTCTCTTTCTTTCATAACTTTTATCGAGTTCCCCCCACTAGGAATCGAACCTAGGTCAATTGCTTAAAAGGCAACTGCTCTACCATTGAGCTATGAGGGGTAGCGTTGATTACAGATTATATTATAGCGGATATGTGCGGATAAATCAATCGTTCATTTAGTAACCCTTTCACCTGGTTGTTCCTTGCAATGACATCTCTGTGGCTTAATTTTAAGAGGGGTGTAAGGAGTTACTTCATTGAGGTGGATAACATGTCTGTATCATTTTTTATAAAAATGGTATACTCGCTGTATGGATGCGAAAAAAAATCCAAAAAGAAAAGCTGACGGTATCCGCAAACCAACGAATTCCGCTCGTCCTCAAAACGAGGTTCCCGGGTATGTTCCTGATAAAATTCCTGAAAAGATAATTGCGCAAAAGAAAGAAATCTATGCGGCATTGCCGGCGGCAATGCCGGAAAAAACTGTTTCTCTTGAGCAACCGGGCGGCAGTATTATTTCTTTGAAAAATCCCGTGGTAAATCAGGAGTCATCTTTCAAAAGCCGGGATGCGTCATTCAAAACAGAAATTCTTCCCCATCGTCAATCATTATTAAATCTAGCAAAGCATAAAAATATCCTTGCAATCTGCGTAGGTTTGGGTATCACTCTTGTGACGGCCGTTCTTCTCTCCACGGTATTTGCCCGCATTACCGTTACCGTTAAGCCAGCGGTGGAGAGCTTTCAAGTCAAGGATACTGAGATATTTTTTAACGCGTCTGCATCGGAAGTCAACGCGGCAACTCGCACCGTGCCATCAGAATTTCTCTCATTTGACGGTAGCGCAAGTGAAGATTTTGATGCGACGGGAAATGATTATGTCAGCCAAAAAGCAACCGGCCGCGTAAAAATTTATAATGCATTTGGCGCAACTCCCCATGCGCTTGTCGCCACCACGCGTTTTATCACCGATTCCGGGATATTATTTCGTCTTCCCAAAGCCATCATGATTCCTGCGGCAAAAAAAGATGCTCAAGGAAATATAATCCCCCAATTTATTGAAACCGATCTTATTGCCGACAAACCTGGCGAAGGATCAAATATTGAAGGAGAAGTAAAGCTTCGCATCCCCGGGTTCAAAGGAAGTCCCAAATATGACGGGTTCTATGCGATGAGCCAGACGGGATTTTCCGGCGGGAGTATAGGACAAGGTCGCGTGATAACGTCTGACGATCTTACGAAAGCCCAACAAAAGGTTTCAAAAAAAGTATTTGATGACCTCAAGCAGAGCATGGCACAAAAAGTTCCCGCACCCTTTAGACTTGTGGATAGTTTAAGTGAAATTGCAATTAAAACCATTGATGCGCCGAAGGAAAAAACAAAAATAAATCGGTTCACCGTGAGCGCAAAAGCGACTGCTCGCGTATTTGTATTTCGCGATACAGACATCATCCTACTCCTTAATGAACTTTTTTTAAAAGGGGATAGCACGAAAGCATTCATAGACGCATCAGCTGATTTTCATTACCAAATTAAAAATGCCAATTATGATAAAAAAATTGCCGCTGTTGTCCTAAACGGCGCCATAAAAACAAAGAATGTCGTTTCTGTTCAAGATCTTACCAATATTGTTGCGGGCAAAAAGGAAGGATCTTTAATTGATGCCCTTAATAAACGCAGGGATATCGGGACATTCCGCGTGGCATTCTTTCCTCCATGGATTTTTTCAGCTCCGACAAACGCCCGTCAAATACATGTGATTGTTGAAGACGCGGCAGTAGATGCAAAACCTGTCAAATAGCTCCTAGTACCTTACGCTTGCTACCGGTATGTCGCTACTCGGCATTGACGCGCCAGAGGAAATGTAAGAATTGTATATTTTTTTAATCTTATCAACAAAATTCATACGATCGTATGAAAAATGTTGTCCAAACTAATTTAATTTAGTAAGGTACTAGGATGGGAATACCGCCGCCGCCCTCACCCTTTCTATTTTACAAGGAAAATAACCGACGCCCGCAGCAAAGCTCCGAAGTATTCTGCCAGAAATAATAAAAAGACTCCGCTATCTCTTAGCGGAGTTTTGATTGCCTTCATTGCGATATGGCAGTGGTTTTTTACAAAAGACTTTTAAATGCTTCTTGAAATGCATGTTTAATATCTTTGAAATCTTCGGTTCCAACAGAGAACCGAATGAGAGTATCACTGATACCAAGGGCGGTACGTTCTGCAGGCGGCAGTGAGCCATGAATCTGGAGGGCAGGTACAGAGAACATAGATTTTGTAGAGCCGAAACTTACTGCAAGCTCAAGATATTGGGCAAGTGTTTCAGTAAATGATTTTACAAATTTTTGGCATGCAAGTTCAAAACACACCATACCGCCAAAGCCCGGCTTTCCATAAGGCGTTCGCATCTGTTCGCGCGCGGCCGCGTGTCCGGGATGAGCGGGGAGTCCCGGATAATATACCTTGGTGATGTACGGGCGGCATTTTTTTGAATTGAGAAAATGCGCGAGGAGCACGGCGTTTTTATTATGGCGCTCCATTCGGATGCCAAACGTTTTTAGTCCTTCCTGAATAAGCCATGCCGCCATTGGATGTAAATGTCCCCCTTCCCTTTGTCTGCGCTCTTTAATTTGTTTGATGCGCTCATGAGAACTAATCACTGCCCCGCCAAGCGTGGTGCCATGACCACAATAATATTTAGTGAGACTCTGGATGACGAAATCCGCGCCCAATTCAAGCGGCCGGCAATTGTAGGGCGTGGCAAATGTACTATCAACGATTACCGGAATACCATATTCATGCGCCACGTGAGAAAGAGCTTTAATATCCCAAACCGTTAAGGTAGGATTTGCGGGACTTTCAATAAAGAGCGCTTCAATCGGAGCTTCTTGTGGGGCATGAATAATAATGTTTTTGAAATCAATCGCGCATGATTCTGGAGAATTCAAAAGAATATATTGTTTACCTCGCGGAACAATATCCATCATGAAAAATCGATAGGTATCAGAGTAAAGCGGTGAGGTGCTGACAATTATTCCTTGCCGCGATGGATGGAGTATTGAAGCCATGGTAAGGCTGATCGCGCGCATGCCATCGGCCGCTCCAGCCGCCTCTTGTCCGTTCTCAAGCGATGCGATGGTGTGCTCAAGCAGTTCTCCATTGGGATGGGCAATGCGCGCGTATTTGAATGCGAGCTCAGGATTGGCTGGCGGTTCAAGTGAATCATTGGTATAGGTGGAGGTAAGAGAAAGCGACATGGTATGCGCGTGGGGAAGAAACCAAGGGCTTTGGGGATCCAACGCGCGTGTATTAAACCCGCGTTTATCTTGCGTAGGCATGAGCGTACCTTTCCATATAAGAGTTAACAATGTGCCACTTTTTTTATATCATTTTTTGGTATGAATATCAACAAATAATACAATAACCCCTCACGCTGTCATTGCAATGAGTCGCTGGTGTTGCAATCTCTATCTCGGAATGTGAGATTGCCGCGTCACTGCTGTTCCTCGCATCACACCTCTGTCATTCCCGCCCCCATTTTCATGAGGGTAAACTCCACTCGGGAATCCAGATTTTCTTCACAAACAAAAAGGAGGGTCTGGATTCCCACTTTCGTGGGAATGACAGAAAATAGTGAAGATAAAGGGAAAAGAGGGAAGTGTGAGGGGTTACATAATACATCCTTGTTTCTCTATAGAATTCCTGATATATTAAAACATAATGAAAAGACAAAAACTGCGTATTATCGTGCTCATGGGCGGACCTTCAGCCGAGCATGACATTTCTCTCCGTACAGGCCAACAAATACTTCGTACGTTTGATGCAAAGCGTTATACTGCTACGCCGGTGATTATCACAAAAAAAGGCGAATGGATCATGCGGCCAGGGGGACGGCAACATACTATGTTAAAAACGAAAAACATGGTGTCTCAGGCGCGTGTACTCACCTCATTGGCAAAAAAAGCAGATATGGTATTTATTGCTCTGCATGGTACATTCGGGGAA
>CAYHZE010000075.1:0-5179 GCA_964361015.1 uncultured Candidatus Saccharibacteria bacterium
CAACTACCAACTACCAACTACCAACTACCCTCATGCTCTCAAGAGAAATCCAGCGAATAATAATTTCAACTTCAACCATGTTTCGGTTTCTTGCCATCCTTCTGGGTTTAGCGGCTCTTTTTGTTATTCGGGATATTGTGTTTTCTCTGATTTTTGCGGTGATCATCGCATCTGCCGTTGAGCCTTCTATCGCGTGGATGAAGAAACGAGGCGTGGGACGGATACTCGGCGTGGTGATTATCTATGGCGTATTCCTTATGCTTGTCGGGTTTTTTCTCTACCTCATATTGCCATTTATGATTGATGAACTGCGTATCGCGGCATCTACATTCTCTAATTTACAGAATCGGATTCTTGTTGGCATACAGGAAACAGGAGGGTCGGAGATAGGGACATTTTTTACTAAAAACGCGGACATACTATCAAAGATTCCCTTTCAATATCTTGCCACATTTGGTCAAACGGCGTTAGCGGGCGGCGGCCGTGTATTCAGCAGTATTTTTACATTGATTCTTATTTTTGTATTTTCGTTCTATCTCGCTACACAGGAGCAAGGGATTGGGAATTTTTTGCGTATGGTAACCCCGCTTAAACATGAGCCCTATGTGCTCGATTTATGGGACAGATCGCAAAAAAAACTTGGCCGATGGCTTCGGGCGCAAATGCTTTTGGGGGCAATTGTGGGCATATTTATTTTTATCGGTCTTACCATGATTGGCGTAGAGCAGGCGCTTCTTCTTGCCGTGATTACCGCAGTGTTTGAAATCATTCCAGTGGTCGGACCAATTCTTGCCGCGATTCCCGCAATAATAATCGGATTCTTGATATCGCCGATTATTGGTATTTCGATTATTATTCTTTATGTGGCCGTTCAGCAAATTGAAAGTCATATCATCGTACCTGTAGTAATGAGAAAAGCCGTCGGCTTGAGCCCTTTAGTGGTAGTGGTGGCGCTTCTCGTGGGCGCAAAGTTGGGAGGGATATTTGGGATTTTACTCGCTGTCCCCATCACAACTGTTTTTGCAGAGTTACTCAACGATTGGGAAAGAAAGAAACGGACATTGATTCCGGAATAGTAAACAACAGCTTGTGTTTTTTGCACGCTACAAGCGTTTATATAAGAAAATATAAAGCAATTGCGACGATAACGAGCTGAAATGGGATACCAACGAGAGGATAGGGACCAAGGCGGATTTTGGTATGAAAGACGTCATGTAGCCATTGATGATGCCGCAAAAATTTTAGCTTAAACATTTGGAGTCCTTGTAGAAAATCTGGTAGACCCCCGCCGATGATCGCCGCGATTACCCATATCCATTCATGCGCGGTGGCTGGACGAACGGCAACCACCACAATCGCAATGCCGAGCATTCCGTCAAATGCCATTGAGGAAACATCTCTGATGATAGCCTTGCGGTTAGACCCCCATGTGCGATTTTCTTTGTCTTCGGGATTTTCGATGGATTTTAAGGGATAATCCCAATGCGGAATCGCATCGGAGAGATAATGGGAAACAATGGCGATCACAAATGCCAACATGGGATTCATGGCGGCAAGCGGTTTGGTAACGGCGGCCGCGATAATGCTATGAGTCGTAAGAGTCATTTTTTTATTGTAGCGGAATATGATAAATAACAAAAGTATATGGAGACATTGAAGAAAAAATTTTATATCACGACCGCGATTGATTACGTCAATGGCAAGCCCCATATCGGGCACGCGCTGGAAAAAATTCAAGCCGACGTGCTTGCGCGCTATCACCGCCAGAAAGGCGAGGATGTTTTTTTTCTTACAGGGACAGACGAGCATGGGGCAAAGATTGCGCGCGCGGCTGATGCGGCGGGAAAAGACCCGCAAGCATATGTTGACGAATATGCGGCGCATTTTATATCATTGCGGGAAACTCTTAATCTTTCATGGGATGATTTTATTCGCACTACGGATCACAAGCGGCATTGGCCTGGCGTGGAAAAACTTTGGCGGAAACTCGCGCAAGCGCAGAAGTTATATAAAAAAAAGTATCAAGGCCTTTATTGCGTGGGGCATGAGGCGTTTGTGACCGAAAAAGATCTTATGGACGGCGTATGCCGCGATCATCAAAAAAAACCGGAGATGATAGAAGAGGAAAATTATTTTTTTAAACTTTCCGATTATACAGAAGAGATCGGGAGAAAATTAAAATCGGGCGAACTGGTGATTCTTCCGGAATCGCGCAAAAACGAAATTCTCTCGCTCATTGCATCAGGCCTTGAGGATGTAAGTTTTTCCCGTCCCCGTAAAGACCTTGCGTGGGGCGTTCCGGTGCCGGATGATCCGGATCATACCATATATGTATGGTGCGACGCGCTTACCAATTATATATCTGCCATTGGATATGGCCGCGATGAGGCGGTATTTGAAACGCGGTGGGGAGGCGAGGAAGTGGCGCATGTGATCGGTAAAGATATTTTGCGTTTTCATGCGGCTATCTGGCCCGGCATGTTGCTTGCCGCGGGCATTCCTCTGCCAAAGAAAATTTTGGTACATGGGTTTATTACCGTTGAAGGACAGAAGATGTCAAAAACAATAGGCAATGTATTTGATCCCGCAGAACTTGCGGGAACATATGGCATTGATCCCGTGCGCTATTATCTTTTGCGTGAAATACCCTCTGGAGAGGACGGCGATTTTTCCATCAAAAAATTTGAGGAGCGCTATAACGGAGATTTGGCAAATGGGTTGGGAAATTTTGTTGCGAGGGTGGCTACACTTGGTGAAAAAGTAAGTCCTGTGCCGTTACCGCAAAACGAAGAGATGATGAAAGAAATTGAACGCGTGCGTGCGCTTGCGCGACAATATATAGAATCATTCCGTCTTAATGAAGCGCTCGGAGTTATTTGGGAGTTGATAGGATATGGGGACCGATATATCAATGACACGAAACCATGGGCAATCAAAAATGACACGGCAACACTTCAGCATATCATTGCCGGTGCGAGCGTATTGATAGACGCGATTCGGGAATTGATTGAGCCGTTTGTTCCCGATACCGCCCAAAAAATAAGAGAACAAATAAGCGTTGATGGAGACATGATAAAAATAAAGCGCGGGAACATATTGTTCCCGCGGCTGGTGGGTTGAGAGAATAATGGATTAGGAAAGTTTCAAATCAGGCAGTGCTTCTTTGATCAACTCCTGCGTTGCTAGATAATTTCCTTCATAAGTCCGTATACAAAAATCGTTCACGTATTCAAAGAGGAGTGGTGTCCTACGGTGGGAGAAAAAACCTCTGATTTGCGTATATCCATTTCGTGTATACTCATCTTTCCACAAGACAACGCTTCCGTCAGGAGATTTATATTGGGATTCGTTCTCAACACTAAGTATTGCGATCCATTGTTCATTGATTCGCATTGACACCTTGCGGTGCTGATTGGAATCTTCGTATTGCACATCTTTTATTGCACCTTTTTGTACTTGATTAATCAAGTACATAACAACCGCATCGGTATCAACGAGTGACATTCTCATAACATTCTCTCTTTTCTGAAATGTTTTCCATGGTAAAGTGCCATTTGTAATCTTCCCATTTTTACTATTTTATGTCAATACCTCATTTTTTTGATGTCCATACCCACATCCATTTTGCCGCATTTGTCGATGATACGGACGCGGTGATTCGACGTGCGCTTGATGCGGGGGTATGGATGGTAAATGTAGGTACGCAACGTGATACGTCAGTAGGCGCGGTAGAAACGGCGCATCACTATAAAGAGGGCGTATATGCCACCGTGGGACTTCATCCGGTTCATACGGCAAAATCTTATCACGATACGGAGGAACTCGGCGACACAAAAGAGGCAAAGGGATTTACAAGCCGGGGCGAGGAATTTGATCATGATTATTATTTCAAGCTCGGGCAAGACAAAAAAGTCGTGGCAATCGGGGAGTGCGGACTTGATTATTATCGGTTGGAAGAGGATACAAAGCCAAAGCAAAAGATTGCGTTTGAACAGCAAATAACGCTTGCGCATGAGTTACAAAAACCTTTGATGATTCATTGTCGAAAAGCATTTCCAGATCTTATTGATATGCTTAACGTTAAACGCTCTATGCGCAACGCTATTCCCGGCATTGTACATTTTTTTAGCGGCACAAAAGAAGACGCGCGCCATCTGCTTGATCTCGGATTCTCTTTTTCTTTCGGTGGCGTGATCACGTTTGCGCGGGATTATGACGAGGTGGTGCGTTTTATTCCCATTGAACGCATTGTGTTGGAAACTGACGCGCCTTATATTACGCCGGTTCCTTATCGGGGCCGACGCAATGAGCCGATGTATATAACCGAAGTTGCTCAAAAACTTGGAGAAATAAAAGAATTGCCGCAGGAAACAGTGGCGCAGAAAACCACAGAAAATGCGCGGAATATATTTCATGTATGATATTTGAAAAATTAAAAATTCCGATTTATAATCGGAGTTTGTGCTTCATAGGTACATACCCGGACGGACAGGAGGAGGGGTCTCGTCTTGAGGCGGCGGGCCCATGTTGATGATCATTCTTGCGGGGTTACGCAATTGTACCATGAGTTGCTCATGAAAAACTTCCGTGAAGCGTTGAGCAATTTTCATAATGAGGGGGTGGACGAGGAGAACGCTGTCAAGAAATTGTTGACATGCCTCATTGATCACTTCTTCGGTTGATTCAAGGACTTGTTCGTCTGAAAGGGTATGGAAGTCTTTTTCTAGAATTGCCATAAGCTTTTTTTCAAACGACAGTGAAGAAAAAGGTTCAATGGAAATTTCGTGGCCTAACTTATTGCTTACATTCACATAGAGCGAGAGGGCAGGAACGACTTCGCAGGCAAGACCTAATGTTTCGCTTATTGTTTGTTTGAGGAATTTGATAGGCCCGTCTGTCACGGTTTGGTGAATAATTTTATTTATTTCCGCGCCCACGCAATGAGCAATTTCTTTTTCTAATTCTTGTGGTGTTAACATGGGGTCTTTTTCGCGGATACGCCTGATGAGCATTCCAAATCTGTTTTCCATGTCAGTTCCTTTCTTTGGTTGGAGGGTTTTTGTCAGATTTACATACAATAAGGTTACCAAGTATAGCATGGAGCTATATATAATCCCCATGGTGCGTTCTAGTCCACATTAAAGGTTACCGAACATTGAGTGGATAGGCCATATTGAGT
>CAYHZE010000076.1:0-5084 GCA_964361015.1 uncultured Candidatus Saccharibacteria bacterium
AGGGGATGTTGCCGTTCGCAAAATCGGCAAACGTAACTTCCCGGTAACCGACAGTGAGTCCGTAGGGCGGCGAAACGTTGGATTCAATGAACCCTACCCTATTGGACATCACACTCGACACAATTGCGGTGTGCAGGTACGGATAGTTCCTCAACCGTATCTGCACGATCTCGCCGGGCTGGGCGTACTGGATGGGACGGGACATGTAGTACCCGTAGACATCCTGGCTCCACACCCATGTGCAGTTGTCCGGGTTGGTTATGGGAGGCATCACCACGCCTTGCGATGCAGAGTTTACGACGTCCTGCACCCACGGCTTGCACTCCCGGTACACCTTTTTGCCGTAATCGCTCCACGCTCGATTGAGGATCAAGCTGTTGCGATACGCCTGTGAATACCCATGCCACGGCATTGCTGCCACAGCAGGTTGGGGTTTGAGCAAGCTCGCCGCGCCAACACCAAGCACGGCTGCGCCAATCCCCGCTTTCCCCAAACCGGCTAACAATCCCCGACGGGTCATTTGAGCAGACATAGCTACTACCCCTTTTCTCTGTCGCTATGGGCTTAAAGGAGCGAATCCCGATACCATCACTTGATGGGCGGGGAATGAATCTTAAAATCCATTCTCTGCCTACCAAAAAAATTTTAGATATGGTATGCTCATATCACTTCCTCGCAAGAGGAGTAGGTAGCGGCATTTTAACAGGGGCTTCTCTGTCGCGGTTAAAGTGCCGTTCACCTCATTCGTTCTTTATTGTTTGTGCGCCTGACCATATGGTTAGGTGCTTTTTTGTGTACTACCAACTTGATTAGATTACACTGTTGATAATGTTATTCAACTTTTACTAGTTTTGAACAAATATATTCAGCGATTAAAGAATCACTAAACTCACGCGTGTTTTTTTGAAAAATAAAGAATTCGCCCAAAAGCAGATCCAGTTCTTTTTCATCTATCGCAATCTCGGGCTTTGCTTTATGGTGTAAAAACGAAATCACAACAAAAGCTCCGGATGAAGATAGCTTTTCTGCTACGACAGAAAGATATTTCCTCTTATCCTCAATGAATGGCAATACCTTTATATCGATGATAAGCTCGTACTGTTCGTTTTGGAGCGGAGCATCTCTAAAATCTTCCAAATCCCACAGTTTCCAGATCACCGAGGAGTTGTTACCGCTCGCAATTTTTAATGCTTCAGGAGAGCCATCAATTCCCTCAACAACAAACCCATGCTGACTAAGCCATATGGAGAATTCTCCGGTTCCACATCCCAAATCCAAAGCGTTCCCATTTTGTATCTTTGATCTTTGAAGTATATCACTTAGATCAGCGCCTTTATTCTGCCATGGAATATCTCTATTTTTGTATGATTGATTCCAAGCTACATCCATAAATTTTTGGGAGGAAGACAGTTGTGACACCATCTCCCGTCCGTTGCGCGGGTATTAGATGGGGAATACTCCCGATCCTTCCCACTTCACACTCCCGCATCCGCCGCCCGGCCCGGCACATGTTGCGGTGATAACCGCACCGTCTTTCAACATAATACTTCCGCAACCCCCACCGGGTCCCGCGCATGTATCCGTTGGCTCAATAGAATCTCCGAAGAGTTCCCCAAAGAGTACAACGGTATTTTCCATGCTCGTGTAATCCGGCTCTCCGAGGCAAGGATCGTGATGCAGAAAGTGGCCGAAGTACGCATCACAGTCCCGAGCGTAATTTTCTGTATCGAGGATGTGCAGGTGCCAAATCTCATCGCCGTCTTCAGATGGGCAAACTTTCTGATCTGGATATGCCTTACATACCTGGAGAAAGCGCTGGTACTGCACGATCGCTTTCTCGATACGATCATTCGCCCAGCTCTTCCGTTCCCTCGCTCTGTCTCTCAGCCTATTGAGATTCAGATCGGGGATATCAGGAATTACAGGAATCTCTACTGCTAGTATTGCCATGGTCATGGCTCCTATCTAAAAAAAGGTACTGTTCCTGACACTGTCACTTGACAGGCAGGGAATGAACCTCGAGATCCATTCTCTACCTACCATCCAAAGACAGTAAGGAAGATTTTCCTGTTACCAACTTGATTTTTTAATTCCCGGAATCTCCCCGCGGTTTGCCATTTCACGGAAGCATATGCGGCACAGATTGAATGTTCTCAAATAACCGCGCTTCCGTCCGCAACGAAAACATCGCCGTACTATACGCGAGGAAAACTTTGGTTTTTTAAGTGATCGTGCAATGACTGATTGTTTTGCCATAATAATTAGTCTGAAACTTTTTTAATCGGAAATCCTAATAACCTCAAAAGCTCGATTCCCTCTTCCCGTTTTTTTGCGCTCGTAACAATCGTCGCCTCGAACCCAAACAAAAGTCTATAATCCTCGCCTATCATCTCTGGAAATACGATATGCTCTTTTATGCCAATAGTCAAGTTCCCGCGGCTGTCAAATGCAGAAACCTCGATGCCTCGGAAATCGCGCGTACGAGGAAGAGCGATATTAACCAGTCGGGAAATAAAATCATTCATGCGTTTTCCGTGAAGCGTTGCTTGATAGCCGATGATAAGCCCTTCGCGCGTTTTGAAAGCCGCGATTGCTTTTTTTGCCGGACGCGGGCTTGATTCTTGGCCGCTGACAAGCTTGAGAAATTTTTTTACTTCTTCCCGCTCTTTATCGTCTTTCAATTTTCCGATACCAACATTGATAACGACTTTATATATCTTGGGAACTGCCATTGCATTCTTGTAACCGAATTTTTCCCGCATCGCAGGAATTACTTTCTCTTTGTATATTTCGGAAATGGTTGGCATACTATTAAAATAAAGAATTAAAAACGAAAAGTGAAAAGTAACAAGTCAGAATTTAAAATACTTTGAATTTTTAATTGTTGTTTGGCATTTTTCGCTTTTTGCTTTTAATTCTACAATGCGCTTCCACATGCCCGACACACTCGTATTTTTTTTCCGGAATCGTCAAACGCATACTTTATGCGTATCGCCTTTGAGCATTTGGAGCATACAATCATTGCCCGGGATGCCTGAAATGCGCCGGGGATATGCACTAATTCTCCTTTTTGATTTTGTTTGCGCGGGCGCACATGCTTCTTTTTCATATTCATCCCTTCGACCACAATACGGTTTTCAATGGGAATAACGGCAATCACTTTGCCTTGTTTTCCCCTATCATTGCCTGAAATTATTTTTACCGTGTCCCCTTTTTTGATATTCATGTTTCAAATTAAAAATGAAAAGTGAGAAACGAAAAATAATGATTTAAAATTTTTAATTTTTTGCTTGTGTTTTACGTTTTTCACCTTTCATTTTTCACTCTCTACACCACCTCCGATGCCAGAGAAATAATTTTAGCAAATCCGCGGTCGCGGAGCTCCCGCGCAATGGGTCCGAATATACGGCCCCCTTTCGGTTCCGTGCCATCAAGCACTACGGCCGCGTTATCGTCAAACCGTATATATGATCCGTCCACTCGACGAAAAGGCGCGTGTTGGCGCACAATAACCGCGCGGACAATGTCTTTTTTCTTTACCGGCTTGCGCGGTTCTGAAATTTTTACCGATGCAACAATAATATCACCGATATATGCATAGCGCCGGCGGGTCCCGCCCAATACCTTAATAACCTGAAGCAGGCGCGCTCCGGAATTATCAGCTACTTTTAACATGCTTCGGGTTTGGATCATAATGTTATTGTCTTGCGTTTCTCGTTTTTCATTTTTAGTTTTTTATTGGCTCCTCCTCTGGCTCCTCCTCATGCCCTTCCGGTCGCTTGACAAGACTCAATACCCGCCAACATTTATCTTTTGAAAGCGGACGAGTTTCTATGATCATTACGATATCTCTCAGGCGATATTCCCCTTGTTCGTCATGCACCTTAAACTTTTTTGCCGTACGATAAAACTTGCGGTATTTGGGGTGCTGTTTAAGCGTATCCACGCGTACAACCAAAGTCTTTGCCATCTTATTTGATATCACTGTTCCTTTTAATTTTCGCATAATAATAAAAAAATGATTACGCAGGCAATGACGAAATAACCGTCTGAACACGGGCAATATCCTTCTTAAGAGCCGCTATCTCTTTCACATTTTTCACTTTACTTTGATGCAATAAAAAATGCAGTTCATCAATGCGCAGTTTCTTTTCACGCATCAAGCCCATAAGCTCTTCGTGTGATTTTTGCCGAAGTTCATTCATGTTCATAATTTCCAGAGTAATCGCGAATATACGAATGAGGGACAAATATACGAATAAAGTTTGCTCATCCCCTATTCGTATATTTACGTTTGATTTATATATTCGCGATTACTCTTTTATTTCATCACAAACCGCGTTTTAATCGGAAGCTTATGCGCCGCGAGCCGCATTGCTTCGCGCGCAATTGCAATACTCACGCCGTCCATCTCAAATAAAATCCGTCCCGGTTTTAATGCAATCACATAGTGATCTACAGCTCCTTTTCCTCCCCCGAGGGTGACTTCCGGCGGCTTTCTTGTCACTGGCTTGTCCGGAAAGATGCGAATCCATACTTTACCCCCGCGCTGAATATGATGCGTCATCGCGCGCCTTGCGGCCTCAATTTGACGAGCCGTAATCCAGCGAGCCTCAAGCCCTTTTAATCCATAACTCCCAAACGACAGCTCGGTTCCGCGTGTTTCCACGCCGCGCGACCTGCCTTTGTGCCATTTCCTATGTTTTACCTTTTTTGGCTGTAGCATAATAAACTAAAAATTAAAAATGAGGAGAAAAAAATTATTGTTTTGCGTTTTTCGCTTTTCATTTTTCACTTGCAAACACATCTCCCTTATATATCCATACTTTCACCCCAATCGTCCCATACGTCGTAAAGGCCGTTTTTTCCGCATAATCAATATTGGCGCGAATCGTTTGAAGCGGAATTCGCCCTTTCTTTCCCCATTCGTAGCGCGCCATTTCCGCGCCGTCAAGTCTGCCTTTCAAAACAATCTTCACTCCTTTCACCTCCCTTGATGCCGCGACTTTTTCAAGCATTTGTTTCAATACGCGGCGAAACGGTTTCCTGCTTTGGAGATCTTCAACAATCATCTGCCCGACAAT
>CAYHZE010000077.1:0-4934 GCA_964361015.1 uncultured Candidatus Saccharibacteria bacterium
TTTTTGCCCAAAAAAATCCTGTTATAAAATTCGTATGCTCAAATACTATTTTTTGTAGCACACTTGAGAATCCGTACAAAGCCGCGCTCGCGACCATCAAGAGCGTAAGACGCATTCGCAGGGCATGCGCCTCGGCGAAAAAAAAGAAAAGTGCGCCTGCGATCAGGATTAATATTCCCACTATGTCCATGCCACTCACGCGCGTACTGATCAATAACGCGGAAAATGGTAATGTGCACAAGGGAATCAAAGCAGCAACAAAAGGAAGTGTTGACGATGCGTTTGTTTTTGCAAGTACGATATAGAGAACCAGCAGAGATAAGATAAAAATCACGCCCGAGACAATGCCCACGAGTATGAAAGAAACCGAGAGATGCAGGAACCCGAACGGAAGAAGCACTGCTGAAAAAATTCCCAAAAACCCGAGCCAAAAGGTGTAGACAACCGGATCGGGCACACGCTTACGCAAAAGCAGTTTATCGGCAACCGCGGCAGTGCCGAGAATAATTTGACCAAGAATTGCAACGAGAAGCCATACCATGTAATATAAAGAAAGTTATTTAAGTTAATGAAAAATAAAGGACTAATCAATTGCCTAGAAATAGTAGAAAAAAGAATTTTATACTTGTTGTAGAGATTAGAACTAAGTGCGTGAAGATAATAGTCGAAGGGCCAAATGAGCAGGCACTAAAGAAAGCGCAATGTGAGGAAGTTGATCTTGCCACCGAAAGGAAGGCAAACAAGTTATTTCAGAAATACCCTCCAAATACCCATGAAGTTATTCGCACTCGGGCATCGGGCATTAATGATCTTAAGCAAGGTTTTCCTGAATTTTCCGGTTGGGATATGATTGTCTCTGAACAACTTGCTATAATCTAGCCTATCATATGCCCCAACGCCACAATGGCTATTTATGAAAAAAATAAAGCGCAAAGGCAAGATTTGCATTTTTGCGATAGCAGTTGTTCTTGCATTAATAATGATTGATTTCTTTGCATGCAGTTATCTTTCTGTTCAAAATCCCATGCAAGATAAAATATGCAGAATGGTTCGCAGAATATTACCACCTGTTATGCCGGGATTTTTTATACCCTATTTCCGATGATCTTTTTATATTTTCATACACTCGAATATGTATACATGTTCGAGTTTTTTATTTTTTGAGACATACTCTCGTTATTTCGTCATGGCAGATTAAATCTTGCGCCGCCATTAGCAATGCAATAATTGTGCGGAGGATAATGCTGATTACATCCGGGATTGGCGCGAGGATGATTAGCGCTTTCTAATAACGTAGACATGATATATGCGCAGGCATTTCCCGAAGGACACGATATGCCAAAGTGTGTTCCGGTTTGCACCGGATCATATAAATAAAAATAAGGACGGATGTTACGAGGATCCGAAGGAGGGATTGAAATAAATGTTGGGGAGACAAGACGAAATCCTCCCGCAGCCCAGAAATCCCCTGGACCAGGCGTGGTATTACTTCCGGGCGAACATGCTGGTGGGATGTCTCCGCTTGGTCCGGCTGAGGTGTCACAGGAGATCGCATCCGGCGGGTACTGCCCATTGGCATCATAATAAAGTTCAAGCGCCGTTGCTACTTGGCCTAAATCCGCAATACGCCTGGCATCCCGCGCTTTTACCCGCGCGCTATTTATGCTTGCAAGCACGACACTGGCAAGAACCCCGATAATGGCGATAACGACGAGAAGTTCGATGAGAGTAAAACCAAATATATTTTTTTTATAAAATCTCATAATCCATTTTCAATTATTTTTTTGTATTCCCACGCGCTTGGACGAATGGTGCGTTCAAGTGTTTTGTAGTCTACTTCTACCAATCCGAATCGCGGTCCAAATCCGGAATCCCATTCAAAATTATCAAGAAGCGACCAGTAGAAATATCCGCGCACGTCTGCTCCTTCATCAATCGCTTTTTGCATCCACACGATATGATCACGAATAAATGCCAGGCGTTTTTCATCTTTTGCGTCAGCAATCCCGTTTTCCGTTACAAAAATCGGTTTACCGAAGCGGCGAGAGGCCTCATGAATAATCATGTACAGCCCTTCGGGATAAATCTCCCACCCAATTTCCGCCGATACCGTGCCTTCTTTTCTGCCCAGTAAACTCACTTTTCGATAATAATTCAATCCGAAAAAATCAAAATATCCCTTAACCAGTGAGGGGAAGAGGAAATTACGCAGGGGACTTATCACGGTGTGCACTATACGAGGTGAAAAAACTCCTGTGCTTTCCACAACGCCGATCTGAAAGCGTGGATTGATTTTTTTCATCGCGTGATAAACTTCGCGATGAGCTTGCGACAGATTGCGATAAATGGAGGCCGCGTGGAGCCAACTGCGTTGCGGAGGAAATGTATGTCCCACATAGGCATTCCAAAACCAGTACTGCGGTTCATTAAAAACCATCCAATAGATCACGTCATTCCGAAATTCGCTTGCAATTTTTTGACAGTACCGTGAAAAAAGATGGATGATCTTTGACGATTCCCATCCCCCATTTTGCGCAACCCATACCGGAAGCGGCCAATGCCACAGCGTAACAAACGGCTCAATCCCCCGCTCGCGGAGCGCGCGAATAACTTGGCGGTAATGCTCAATTTCTTTTTCATCAAACTTTCCCTCTTCCGGCTCTATACGAGACCATTCAATGGAAAAACGATGCGCATTGTGACCGAGCTTTTTGGCAATATCAAAATCCTCACGAAAGCGATGATAGTGATCACAGGCAATGCCGGAAATATAATTTTTTGGATTTGTTGCTTGATCGCGAATGTGCGGCCATGATGGCAGATGCTGCAGTTTTTTTTCTGCTTGGGCGGCAAGTTGTTGCGCGTGAAGTAGTTCCCATTCACTCCAGTCATTATGGTTACCTCCTTCTACTTGATGCGCCGATGTCGCAGAACCCCACAAAAAGTTTTTTGGAAAAGTTGACATAAACTATTATATATGATATTATTTTTTAGTGAGAAGAGATGTTTGATCTTTATAAAAGGAGAGAGTGGTGGCATCAACAAAATATTCACGACTCGAACTTTGGGCCCATTATGCCGATGTATGTAACGTCGTGTTTGACCGCATGCCCGTAAACGGAAGTCCGTATGATGCAGACTGCGCCATTGCGCTGTCATTTGGAAGGAATAGCATCACAGATTATAGATTGCCTGATGTACGCAATTTTTATGATGTCTTTAAGCAAGATATTGAGACGATGGACCATATCAGCCATCCCTATTTTTCAGGGTTTGATCCGGGGCAGGCCAATTATGATATTGCGCGCAGAACTCATGCGTGCGTCATGACGTATCAATTGCCGGTGATCATACAATGGGAAATTGCGATGAGCTTGTATCAGCAGTCAGACGAGGCCTGGGTAAAAAACAGATATGCGCATCAAGAACTTTTCTATTTGTGGCCCCCTGCAAGACCGGGATATCGCACGATTGAAGTCCTTGAAGACGCATTCAAAATCACTCAAGAAAAAGGATGGAAACGGCCTCTGCTTCTCGCGCACGATTACCATCTGCCGAGAGTTGCAATGCTTGCACGTCATTTTTGGCCGGAATTTATTATCGGATTTCCCTCTATCACCTGTGTATTTGATCTCGCAAGTGTAAAGCCTATGACCGCTTCTCCCGCCGCGTGGCACATATACGAACTCAAAGCGCGCATCCATCATTTCATGTACGGATGGACATTCGGACGTTTTAAGTCCGGAAGATTTTAGAGAACACGGGCTACTCTGTTTCGGGTAGCCCTTTTCATTTTCTCTTATTACTATACCATAGAGAGCACCATATAAAAAACCGCCTGTGGGCGGTTTTAAGTTTTAATAGGTAACTATATTATGAGAGAACATTGACTCAATGCGCACAATTCCACTTCCGGATTTCACTTCACCGATGACATCGGCATTAAACTGTTCGCGTATGATTTTGAGGGATATGTTCACCACATTCGGATCAACGCCAATCACGAATCCAATGCCGCAGTTAAACGTGCAATACATTCCTCCTTCTGAAACGCCTCGTGCAAGCATTTCCCAAAAAATGGGATGGGGTGTAAGAGTATGGCGGCGATGGATATAGGCATTATGAGCGCCGAGCTGTTCTTTCATCTTCGTGAATACGCCGCCCGTAATGTTGGTCATCCCATGAATACCGACTATCCGATCAACGCTATCAATCACATCATAGTAAATCAATGTTGGGGTAGTGATGTCATCAGGAAGCGACTCCCAATCATGATATACGCTATGAATCTGTGTGAAGCCGTTTGAATGCGCGCCAGAGCTTCCGATACCTATTAAAACATCACCATCACGAAATTGATTTGCCTCAAGGCTTCTCTTGATGCCAAGCATGGTAATGCTTATTTCAAGGCCTTTTGACCCTTCATGTATTGCCGTCTCGCCTCCGGTAATTGCGATATCGCGCGCTTGGCAATGGCGTGCCAGATGGGATTGTACCTCAATAATCGCCTCATAATCATCACAAGGAAAAAAATGATGACTGCAAATTTCAAAAGGAGTTGCTCGATCGCGTGCCGCATCATTCAAGCTGTTGGCAAGCGCATCCTGCACTGCCGCCGCAAATGTCCGCTTGCGCCAATGATTTTCGCCTTTAGTTCCGATACCGTCCGTGTGCCGCCACTCCACGCCATGCGCATTAGATTTTCGCAATACGCCACGATAATCAACTTTAAGATATTTCGTATCCCAGGTCGTCTGAATTAAACGTTTTATTTCCGGAATATACGGCTTGGTTGGGTCGTACATCTATTTTCTCCTTTTTGCAGATATGGGGTACTGGAAAGAATATAACATGTGAGTAGTAATATACAAGAGCCTTCTGGTGAATTCGCACTCTAAAAACAACAAAGTTTGCAGGCTAATTGCAACACCCTT
>CAYHZE010000078.1:0-4820 GCA_964361015.1 uncultured Candidatus Saccharibacteria bacterium
CGCACCATGCGTGCGGTTTGCCGGTGTTTTGTCTGCGTGTGCCCCACCTCTTCCCATTCCGAACAGAGTAGTGAAAGCGCGCAGACCCGATGATACTTAGACCTTCGGGTTTTGGGAAAGTAGGGTACGCCGGCATGCCAGACGCATGGTGTTTTTTCTTGCTTTTGTATACAACATTTTGTTATATTAAATTGAGTTCTCATCCTAATCTCACATCTAGGAAATGAAATCCCATGCATCTTATTGAAGAAACAAGAAGGGCATTTGAAGAATATTTAACCTTGGCATCTGAAGGACTCTCACGACGAGATTATTTTACTGAAGAGTCTATAAAATCTTTGATGTATTCTTTGCAAGGAAGAACAGAAACATTGCGGGCAACACTTTATGGAACACATACTTCTTTAGCAGGCCATCATAGCATAATTGAAGGAAGTTAATTTTTTTGACAAGAGTGATCGTTTACGATCACTCTTTATTTTTGGCAATAACATCGTTATACTGTAGATATGTTCTCCTGGCGATCTCAAAGGCAGTTAGTTATATTTCTTGTCGTGGTAGCGCCAATCGCGGCGGCGGCTTTTTTTGTTATTAAGGGGTTGATTCCCGCGGCAACTTGTTTTGATAATAAGCAAAACCAGAATGAGACAGGGCTTGATTGCGGAGGATCGTGCGTGTCATGCGAATTGAAATATCCAAAAGCGATAACCGTGTTTTCATCACGCGCGGTATTGGTGAGCGAAAATTTTTACGATCTCGCGGCTGAAATAGAAAATCCCAACGAATTTCTTTCTTCTGTGCGTGTTGGATATGAATTTAAATTATATGATCGGTTTGGGTTGGTGACTACGCGAATCGGGACAATGTTTCTCTACGCGCAGGAACGAACGCTTGTTATTGAGCCTGGCATTTCCACTACACGCTCTGCCGAACGCGCCGAGTTTCGCATCACATCTGTTGATTGGCAGGAAAAGCGCGATTTGACGCCAACTATCATCGCGGAACAGAGGGTTTATAGCGTGGTGGAGGTTCAGGGCAAAAAGCAGAGCGTGGTGGATATCACGCTGATGAATAAATCTGCTTATGATTTTGCAAAAGTTGAAATGCAGGTTGCCGTTCTTGATAAAGAAAAAAATCTACTGGGCGTTAATAAGATAGTGATGGAGGATTTTTTATCTCAATCGCGTCAAGTTGTGAGATCAATTTGGCCGCGGGAGTTTGTAGGCGAAATAAGCGTTATCAATGTGCAGGCTCGAGCTAATATTTTTGATCCCCATGTGATTTTGAAGCCGCAGTAAATAGGGTCTATAGTTTATAAGTTTGCAAGTTTATAAGTTTATACGTTGATAAGTTTGCAACTTATAAACTTATAGGCCGCATTTGCGGCCAAAACGTATCAACTTATAAACTGACATGTATTTTCTCCTAGAGCATTTTAAAAAATTTGATTGGCTCCTGATGGGAGCGGTTTTGTTGTTGATAATGTTGGGGCTTATTTCACTCTTTAGTCTATCTGGCATAAGTCAGCTGTCTTTTTTCCACCGCCAGATCGTTTGGGTCGTCATAGGCCTTTTGATGCTTACCGGAATGAGTTTCATTGATTTTCGCATTTTTCGCACGCAAAGTGTCGCCATTTTTATTTTCTATCTCCTTACCATTCTTTTGCTTGCCGTGCTTCTTGTGGGGCAATTAAAAGTGCGCGGCGTTGAATCATGGTTTCATATAGGAATTTTTTCGTTTCAGCCTGTGGAACTGACAAAGCTCACACTCATCATTCTCCTTGCAAAATTTTTTTCTAAACGCCATATTGAAATTTATCGCATTGAACATTTGGTGGTATCGGGCATGTATGTGGCGATCCCCACGCTTCTTGTATTATTGCAGCCGGATCTGGGATCAAGTATCGTACTGGCGGCAATTTGGGTTTCCGTGGTGCTGTTTTCCGGCATGAAATTGCGCCACTTTGCGCTCCTTATTGTTCTTTTTTCTGTTTTTTCTTATGGCATATGGCAGGTAGGGCTAAAACCTTATCAAAAAGCGCGCATCACCACTTTTCTTAATCCATATGCGGATCCAAAGGGCGCCGGATATCAAATGATCCAATCAATGATCGCGGTAGGATCGGGGAAGGTATGGGGTAAAGGGCTTGGGTATGGATCGCAATCGCATCTTAACTTCTTGCCCGAGGCAGAAGCTGATTTTATATTTGCGGCATTTGCCGAAGAGTGGGGATTCATTGGAACTATTGCCATGATCGGAGTGTTGAGCATTATATTGTGGCGCATTATTTCAATTGGAGCTCAAAGCGCTGATAATTTTTCCCGACTTTATACACTTGGATTTGCCGCCTTAATTTTTACACAGAGTTTTATCCATATAGGGGCAAATATGGGCATACTGCCTATCACGGGTATTACTCTTCCCTTTGCTTCTTATGGCGGATCAAGTTTGGTGACACTGCTTCTAGGCGTTGGCATTGTGCAGAATATTAACATGAATGCACGGCGCGTAGTCACGCAAGAATAGCCATTATCAACAAATATCTCACGATCGTGAGATATTTGTTGATAATGAACAAGCTGACTAATGAGGGGATTTTATTATTATTTCATGCGTTGTATACTGTATATATGATTTATTTCGTAGCAGATCATAGGGGATTTCAGCTCAAAGAAGTATTGAAACAAATGTTGCTTGATCAAAAATATCCCGTGGAAGATATGGGCGCTTTGCAATATGACGAGAGTGATGATTATGTTGATTTTGCAAAGGCGGCTGTTGAGAAAATAATTGATAATCCCGGGCTTCATAAAGGTATATTTATTTGCGGTTCCGGGCATGGCATGAGCATGGTGGCTGACAAGTATAAAGGAATACGATCAGGCATAGGATTTAACCGTTATGTTGCCGTGCAGTCGCGCCAGCATGAAGATGCAAATGTTCTTGTCCTTGCCGCCGACTGGGTAAAGGAAAAAGAAGCATGCGATATCGTATCTGATTGGCTTGGCGCGGAGTTTGCGGGCGAGGAACGTCATGTCAGGCGGCTTGCGAAAATAAGTGAGATTGAAAAAAAGAATTTTCGGGATTAATTATTAGCTAAGAGCCTGTTCAACATCTTTTCCCCGACTCCATTTTGCGATATTTTGGCTACAAAACCTTCAGACCTCCTCGACGTAGGCACCGCTACGCCTCGTCGGTCTTCAGGTTTTTCGCTGCCAGACGCGAGGCGTATTTCGTAGCAGCGAAATCGCCCCGTCTCAAAATATCACAAAATGGCTCTGGAAAAAAGATGATGAACAGGCTCTAAAAATCATGCCTATGTCAATGACTAAAAAAACATTCGTAGGGTTGATTATTTTATGTGCGTTTATTTTTCTCTTTGGAGGAATAATCTGGTTTAATTTTCGCACATTTTTTCCACAAGAATCATCTATTTCACAACCGGCAAAAGAAGTTCCATCTTCAAACACGCCATTACCGTCTCATACCGCACCGCAGAATTTTATACGCGTACTTGATCAGCGAGAGGGCAATGTATTTTCTCTTGGCGGCACCATGCGTATTGAGTGGGAAGGGAATGGCCCGGAATTTGTAGACATTTATTTGAAACAAGAAGGCACTGATATTCGATATAAAATAGGTCAGGCAAAAATATATAATTCGTTTCCGGAGACAAAAGATCAAGCAATCAAACAGGGCGCTTTTACCTATACGGCTGGAGAAAAACTGCAATCATATGGCAGGGCAATAAACGACACTCAAGTAAAACCTGGAACATATAAAGTGAAAGTTACCGGCCAGATAGTAGCAAAGGACGCAACAGGAAAAGATATTCCTCCTGTCCAGATTGAGGGGATAAGTAGCGGGCTTATTTTCATCCAAAAAGGCGGCGATGCTTCGCTTACACCCATGAAATGTCCTTTTGGTTTGCGCTCGGGCAGTTGTGCAACATCGGATCAGTATGTGCGCCTCGTGGCGCCTAATGGAAAAGAAACTTTCTGTTTAGGCAAAGAAATGCAGATTAAATGGCAACACAAAGGAATGCGAACAGTCAATCTCACGCTTCGTGAAGCTGGATTTTTTTCTGATAAAATTGGTGTCTATCCCGCAGATTTCAACGAATCAGGTACGGTGGGAGAAGGAACTCTAGTTTGGAAGATTGATACACAAATGAAAGAAGGGTTTGCTTACGAGATAACGGTGACGAGTACAAGCGGAGAACCAATCGGCTATGTTTTTTCGGACACAAGCGATGACGTATTCTCCATTCTGAAATGTGAAGGATAATGCGATTATCGGACAAGATGTGTACAATTATTCCCTCCATCAATGTTCTGACATTCCGAGAAGTTCAAGAACGGATCAAAAAAATTGAGCCGTATGTTTCGTGGTGCCATTTTGACGTGACCGACGGCATTTTCAGTACGCATCCCACATGGCGCAATCCCGCTGATTTATCCCTTTTACGTACCACATTGAACGTAGAAGTCCATTTGATGGTGGAAGAACCGGAAAAAATTATTGATAAATGGCTGGTAAAACCGATTACACGCGTTATTATTCATTTAGAGGCCTCAAAGGATATTGACGGTATTATTGAGAAATGCAGAGAAACGGGTATAGCATGCGGCATTGCGATTCGTCCGGATACGTCTTGGAATATGCTTATTCCGTGGCTGGGGAAAGCCGACCTTATTCAGATACTGGCGGTACATCCGGGTCCCTCCGGGCAGAAGATGAACCCTGAAATTTTTGACAAGATAAGGCATGTGCGCGAGGCGTGTTCTTCATGTATAATAGAAATGGACGGAGGAATAAAT
>CAYHZE010000079.1:0-4766 GCA_964361015.1 uncultured Candidatus Saccharibacteria bacterium
TCCGCGCCATCGATTTTTGAAAAGGTGAGTGTTGCAATTAGAGTGCAAATTTAAGCCCTTTACAACAGTAGATAAATATTTACTTCACCCTCGCAATCCCAGACTGTCCGAGAACTCGATTTTTAACGATTTTTAAGCAAAATTTTAGCCTATCTACCTCAGCGAAATTGCAAAAAAGGCAGTTCTCGGACGGTCTGGAATGGAGTCATCCCGCTGCAGGCGGACGAGCAAAACTCGTATTCGGCTCATGCCACGGGCGTAAGCCCGTGGAAGTTTATTTGAGATTTAATACCGTATTTGCTAAGCGCTCTGAATCATGTCTCAAAAGATGCTCTTTTGCCAAGTATTTCATAAGTTTTGCTTTGACTATTTTCGCTTTTGGCACAACACTGCGGCATCTTTCTTCATCAAATCTCACCAACTCCTGACCCTCTGCTCTATAAATACTGGATATCTCAGAATTAATTCGCATATTATTTACAATCACATAATCCAAACGATTCTTATCGCCGAGGTAAAACACAATTTTTTCCAAAAAATTTGAGGCTGTAAACCCGTCTGTTTCACCCGGCTTTGTCATGATATTCAAAATAAAATAAATTCTTGCCTTTGATGCACACAATGCTTCTTTCACCCCGTCCACTAAGAGGTGAGGCAAAATACTTGTAAATAAATCACCCGGTGAAAAGATTATTTTATCGGCATGTTTGATTGCATCAAGTACACGGGGATTGGCATCAGCTCGCGTCTGAAAATAAATACGCGCAATTTTATCATCTGGATCAAAATCGGGTCGCTTGCAACGATGGTCAATATCCGCCTCCCCTTCTATGTTTATACCCTTCTCGGTCACTGCGATAAGTTTTAAATCTGTCAGACATGCTGGTATTATCTTGGCTCTGATTCGAAATAATGCCCTCTGTGCATCAGTGCCTCTATCTTGTCCGCGGAACATATGATCAAGTCGTGCACCGATAAAATTGCCAAATGAATGTCCTTTTAACATACCTTCGAGATCATCAAGTCTGTCGTTAAATAAACGCTGAGCAACTCTTTGCTGATTCGAATCTTCCATCAATGCAAGTATGCAACGCCTAATATCACCAGGTGGCAACACCCCAAGCTCACTACGAAGTCGCCCAGAACTCCCTCCCGAATCCCATGAACCAACGATTGCGGTAATCAACGATGGATTGTTATAATGCTTCAATCCATCGAGCAAATAAAAATGCCCTGTTCCTCCACCAAAAGTTACGATTTTTTTTCTAAACATAGTTTGATTCTAGAATCTAATGTGTAATATATCCTATAAAGATTAGCTCAATGTATTAAAAAGGTCCCAACTTGCCAATGCACGAGCCTCACTATATGCTTCGTGGCTTTTATATTTCTTACCATCCCAAGAGAAGTAAGACTTCTCCACAGAGTCAATCATAAAGCGCAGACATAATTCAAGTGCAATATATTTGACGGCATGTACAGCTTTAGCATATAGGACTTTACTTTCTTTGTTTACCGCATTATATCCAAGAATAAATTCTGTAATGATCTTTTTGGAATCTAAATTATCTGATACTAATATGAGAGAACGAAGGCAATCTCCAATATCAGTATAGACAGATCCTATCATGAAGGTATCATAATCCAAAAAGACAAAATTGGAAGATTTTACGGTAAATAAGATGTTTTCTATTCGCGGATCACCATGGATAATCTGCTTTTTTTCAGAAAAAAAACTCCCGTATTTTTCCATATTGCCTATCGTATCATCAAGTATATTCTGTAGCCGTTGAGAATACTTACGTTTATCTATAGATACCGCTTTTTGAATATAGAAATCTTTTTCATGAAATCCTTCAAGGATATGCCGCGGATTATAATCAAGAAGACGGAGGTCTCTGTGTAATAAACCTAATATTAACCCGATATCTTTATAAAAATTTTTATCAATATGCCATCTTGGAAAACTATCTCCTTTGATATACGTATAAATTCTCCACAAATTACCATTCACTTCGCAAAACGTACCTCTCTCTCGTGACCGCAACAACTTTGGACAATCCCACCCCTTTTTGGATAAATACGTTGTCACAACATTAATATCCTCCATTAAACTTTTTCCCCACATCTTGTGCAGTGTCTGTACTATGAATTCATCATTATGGATATTCTTGATATAATATGTTTTATTAATGTGCCCGCTTTTAAGAACTTCCATTTTAGAAATGGGACCAACGTCATAATACTGCAAGACTTTTTTTATTTCATCACGAGACATGAGTATATTTATTTCTTATGTTTGGTGTAGATACTATATGATACTTATATAAAACCACATCCTTAACCCATTGGTTTTACTGTAATATCTATAAAAAAACCCGATAGAAAAACCTATCGGGTGAAAATATACTACCTTTATAATTAGTAACCAATCTCACTCCGATTCACTAATTTAATTCCCGATGTGCGTATAAAATCTATAATAGTCGTATTAGTAAGCGTGTGCAATTCTGCTTCTCGTAAATCAGTGTAGCTACTTTTTTCTCTTAATTGAGCGTTCTCCAATCCAGGATGACATACAAGTTCAGTGGCTCCATACGGCAAATGCATCAAAATCTTCAATAGGGCATCTACCCCCACCCTGTCTTTATTACCCGTCCCTCGACCCCCATAAAAATCTGTAATAAGTTTCCTTGTGTATGTATTGCGAATTGGCACAGAATTTTCTAGTCCATAATCCATCATCATCCTCATTAGTTGCGGATGAAAATGGATATTGTGATGTGAGTCGATATGCGAAGGATCTCTGCCTGTGATTGTTTTAAAAAGCCCACATTGTCGCTCAAGCTCTTCCGAAAGGCAAATCAGGGTTGAATCTTCCAGTGATGCACGCGACCGAAGCATCGTTTCAAGTTCTTTATCTTCTATAAAGAAGTGCAATCCCACTGAAAGTCTCGGAAAGTTTGAAAGTATTTGTATGCTTAGAATCCCGCTCTCTCTTACCATCACTGAAGTACTGGTTACAATTCCTCTCAAATGCGCATCAATTATACCTCTGTTAACGCCATCAGAATAACCAAAATCGTCTGCATTCACAAGTAGTAATTTTTCTTTCATAAGAAAAATAGATCCTTCCCATTGTATTGTCTTGTTTGAATGTGAATATATTCAAACCTTCCATCATTCATCTCTCTTTTAATATCCTTGATAGATTATACCACGATATAAATAAAAAAACAATAAACACGTTGACGTATATTGATAAAGATGCTATCATTTATTCAATCTAGATAACATAGAATTTCTAAGAGGGCGACAATATGCGCGGAGTTATACTGGCTGGAGGCAAGGGGATAAGGCTATTACCACTTACGAATCCGTTAAATAAATGCCTATTGCCTGTGTATGATCGCCCAATGATAATGCATGTAATTTCTACCCTAGTAAAGGGAGGAATCACTCAAATCATGATTGCATTGGATGGCTCGCATCCAGGTATGTTCCTTGAAATGCTTGAAGACGGATCTTCACTGGGCTGTAGCCTTATATATCGGTATCGTAAACCAAGCGAGGGACCAGGAAGAACGCTTCTACTCGCAGAAGAATGGATTGGAGACGAAAATTTTGTCTTAATACTTGGGGACAGTATTTTTCTCTCTCCGCTCACGTTTGATGGAAAAGATGTTCCGCATATGTACGTGATACCACTAGATGGATTCGATAATCCTCAAAAGTATGGACAGGTCAAAGTTACAACTGATCGAATAAAATCAATCATCTGGAAACCTATAAAGCTTTTTAGCGATCTGATACAGACTACATGCTTTATTTTTCCACCCGATGCTTTTGTGAGACTGCATCGACTGAATAAAATTACACGCGGAGAAGTTCAAATCACTCTACTTACCACACAATATGTTACCGAAGGACTCATGCGATATACCATGCTTGCGCCACATTCTTATATTGATTGCGGAAGCATACCTGCATTACATCTAGCAGCCAAGTATATGAGTGATCAACATACCCTGCCAATAGATGATGAATAAAACATTAAAGCGCCGAACTAATCGGCGTTTTATTATTAGACCTACTGCGTAAAGATTTTTCTGCTGCAATTTCCATATTTCGCATATGGCTTTGTAAAAATTTTTCAACATATACGCTGTATATGCTTCAAAATTTTTCCTTCGCCATATGCGAAATCTGAAAATTTCGCGACGAAAATCTTTACGCAGTAGGTCTATTCTTTAGAATGTAGCGAGCAGAGGATTGATATCGCCAAAAATTTTATACTACTATTTCCCCTTCCTCCTTAAAAACGCGGGTGCGTCCCATTCGTCGCCGGTTTCTTGGATAGGAATTTGCGTGGCGGTTGCACCCCGATGAATCCAAATCGGAGTCCGTTTTTCTTGCGCCACTTCTATAGATTCAATGGGTGCTATGTCATCCTGAACTGAAAGCTGATTAAATCCCGTCGCAATAACCGTAATTTTAACTTCGCCTTTTTTTAGCGACTCATCGTGAACCGCACCGAAAATAACCTTTGCTTCGCGGTCAATGGATTCAGTGATCACTTTTGCCGCCTCATTGATTTCCCACATCGTGAGATCCGATCCTCCGGACACGTTAAAAAGCACGCCGCGCGCGCCATTGATGGAAACATCAAGCAATGGCGAGCTTACTGCCGCGCGCGCCGCATCCGGAGCGCGATTTTCTCCCGTACCGAATCCAACACCCATGAGAGCAGAACCGGCATCGGCCAT
>CAYHZE010000080.1:0-4640 GCA_964361015.1 uncultured Candidatus Saccharibacteria bacterium
CTCATACCCCTCCCAACCTCCCCTTATGCAAGGGGAGGAGTCAAACGCGTAAGTCCTAAATCTTTAACACGGGGGCACTTGGATTCGAACCAAGGTCTTTCGTTTTGGAGACGAAAATTCTGCCACTGAACTATGCCCCCATGATCATAAATATATGGATAATTCCGTATGTCTTTATGTCTTTTTCAACTCCTTATGCGGATTACTTTTCTTGCACCATTTGCAGTATTTACTTAATAAAATTTTCCGCTCAACTTTGCGGATATTTTTGTGCACCCAGTAATTGATGCGTTTGCATTGAGTGCATTGGAGGCGGATTAAGTTTGGTTGCGGCATGTTCCTTCGCTTCGCTTCGTCAAATGCAAAATGAAAAATTAAAATGCAAAATTACAAAGCAAAATTCAAAATTATACTAGAGCCTGTTCATCATCTTTTTTCCAGAGCCATTTTGCGATATTTTGAGACGGGGCGATTTCGCTTCTGCGAAATACGCCTCGCGTCTGGCAGCGAAAAACCTGAAGACCGACGAAACGTAGCGGTGCCTACGTTGAGGAGGTCTGAAGGTTTTGCAGCCAAAATATCGCGAAATGGAGTCGGGGAAAAGATGATGAACAGGCTCTAAGCCCGGAGAGAGAGTCGGACTCTCGTTTGATCCTTACCATGGATCTGTTCTGCCGTTGAACTACCCGGGCTCTCCAGATGAAAAGCCACTTAACGACAACTGATTAGGATATACTGGCATAATTTCTCTCATTAGGCAACTCGCATGGATGAGGGGAGATTTGAAGTCCCATGGGATGACTCCCGCTAACTCCTCAAGCTAGCCCGCCCCGCACCAATGCCTCCGACAGGATTTGAACCTGTAAGGGTTTCCCCACATGGTTCTAAACCATGCGCGTATGCCAGTTCCGCCACGGAGGCATTGGTGCGGGGTCAATCTGCCAGTTTCGCCACTCGCCCTTGTAATATGCACTATATTGAAAAATTTCGCTATGAAAAAGGGTTTCCAGACATGCTCTAGACACATCAAATTCCCGAAAAAATCTAGATTCCCGCTTGCGCGGGAATGACAGAAAAAATGCATTAGACCTGACTTTGCAATTATTTTCGTAGCGAAATCTTCAGATTTCTGGCGAGACGAAGTAAAAATTTTGAAGCATATACGGCGTATATGTTGAAAAATTTTTACAAAGTCGTAGCCGAAATCTGGAAATTGCAGCCGAAAATAATTGCAAAGTCAGGTCTACTATTCACCAAACCGGTTTTTAACACGTATTCTCAAAAAAATCGCAAAGGATTTTGACAATGCCGTAAGCGGATGCCATGACAAAGAGACCGACAATGCCGCCGAGCATTATTTTTTTGCCGGTTTCGGTTTTTCCCTGGCCTGCGCTTATGATGTAGAGCACAATACCGTACACAAAGACTATCGTTGCAACCCCAAAAAGCAAATAAATAGTCGGGTTAATAATTTGCGTGGTAATTTTTTCAATAATTTGCTTGATGGTCATAGGGAAGGAGCTTATTTATTATTCCCCTCCTAAAGTAGGAGGGGTTAGGGGTGGTATGGGTGAGGGCAGGAACCTAAAGAAAGATCTGATGCGTTTCACCCATACCCCTCCTAACCTCCCCTATTGCTAGGGGAGGAAACAAATGTAGTAAATGTTGGCGGTTGAATGGGGACGTTATTAGGAATTCCCAAATATGTTTTAAGGAAGATAATAATACCGCCCAGACTTGCAAGAACAAAAATCCCGATAATGCTCCATAAAAGAATCTGTTTTGTCTCACCTATTTTTTTAGCATCACCGGCTTTGGTAGTGAATATAAGTTTAACAATACCCCAGCCAAAGACAAGAAGTGCGGACGAAATCAGAATCTTAATTACCATCGTGAGAAGAGCAAGAAAGTTAGTCAGAACCGTATTCACTGGTGCGGGATTCGGGGCTTGAGCTAAGGCAATGAGAGGAAGGGATGTTAAAAAAATAAGAAACCAATTGGAAACTCTCCGTCTGTCATTCCCGCCTATTGCCTGTCGGCACGACCGAATAAGGCGAAAGCGGGAATCCATGTTTTCTCCTAGATTTGGATGGGTCTGAATTCCCACTTTCGCTCGCCTCGCTGAGGCTTTGGCGGAGCGGACGGGAATGACAAATATCTGTTTCATTTTTAAAATTGCGGTATCTTTATTGGCTGTCCGCCGGTTATGCCAAAGTAAGTTTGAAGAAACGCAATAATGCCGGTCATTGTCGCAAGAATCGCAAGAGCTATGATTCCGTATGTCATAACTCCTTTTGCTTTTTTGACCTCCTGAATATTTCCTGCGGCGGCAATGAACCGCACAATGCCCCAGACAAACACAACCAGCGCCATGGTAATGAGGATTCTGATGACGATATTGAGCGTGTCCTGGATATTGGTTAAAATTTTGTTGATTTTTGAGGCCGCGGATACGGAAAATGGCATTATAACCGCAAGCGAACAGAAAGTAAAAAGAATTTTTTTCATTTTCTGCGAGCGCCGCGGATATATGTCCAATATAACCGCCGCTATGATAGGCATAGCGGCGGTTATATGCTTTGCAATATCTTGTATGAGCATGGAAGCTCTCTTCATATGGATATAAAAAGAATGAAGCAAGAAATCATCTAACCGAAACTTATTTTCAAGTTTAGAAAGCGGCAGTCCCGCCTGCACCACCGCCAACCGTCGGCGGAGTAATAGGAAGTACGCCGGATTTAACACCAAGATAGTTCTGGAGGAATGTGACCACACCAAATATGCTTGCCATAACTGCTATTCCGATGACTCCCCACAGGAGGAATTGCTTTGCTTTTGCAAGAGTCGTGGGATCGCCGGCGGCAAAAATGAACTGTACAATGCCCCATCCAAATGCGACTACGGCAAGTACAAAAACAATCGTGACTAAAACATTTACTGTTTTTAAAATATTATTTGCAATGGGGGTCACGAGATCTTGCGCGTCACCTACTGCTGCTAATGCGACAAAAGGTGCGGTAATGGCAAGGGCGGTAAGGATCGGTATAATGCGATGGAAGCGGGAAGAAGTTTTCATAAGTTTCATTACGTGAAGAAAAGAAAGTTATTCAGCTTTTCTTTTCTTGGTTTATTAATTGATTGATAAATAATAGATAACGAAAGAATCTAACACTAAAATTATTTCTCGACCTTTTTTACACAAGTAATGGATCATACAGGGAATATAATTATAGTTACGGAAGTGTTTTGAGAAAATTGATAATCGCCAAAGCAAGGGCATTGGCGCCTACCACGAGCGCGCTTCCGATAAGTATGCGCCCAAACGTGCTTTTTGCTTGTGCGGTCTTACCGGAGTTCCCTGTTGCCGCAGAAATGACGTAGTAAAGTCCCGAAATTATGATACCCAACACCGCCAGCGGAAGGGTGATCTGAAGGAGATATTTCAAGATAATCTCGGTGAGCAGTACAATATCCACCGTTTTTCCAAGTGGGTTGCAATATACCTTGGTGCCGCCGGGACCAATACATATGGGATTACGAGCGGCAAATGCACTCAACCCCACTCCTGTCAGCATACCACACAGGAGAATAAACAACAATCTATTTTTCCACAGGTGATTCATAGAAAAAATTTTCATCATTGAGGGGCTTACACATTTTATTCTTCTGTTCCCCTCCTCATAGAGGAGGGGTTAGGGGGGGGTAAGAGTGAGGGCAGGAACTGCATTTGTAAGTTTTATCCCTCACTTATACCCCTCCTAACCTCCCCTATGCTAGGGGAGGAAAAAGATACACAACTTTTACCTAATTATAACTCACATGGATGTGGCCCACATCACCCGCATTGCAAGGCACTTTATCTCCGCTACCTTTTTGTTCGCATCGAATATCTCGAATTGGGGATCCTTTGTCTTTGAGTTCATTCAGCCCTTGTTCTATATTAACATAATTGTTTTGTGCCGTACTTAAATCAACCCCTTTTCCCTTATAATGGTCAGAACTTTGACTATGTTTTCCGGTGGCAATACTCGTTACTTCAAACTTAAGATCAAAGTCATAAGCCAAGCTGACCAAATTTTCCATCATTTCTGGTTTTGCGGTAAAACGTTTTTTAGTGCATGGCAGTTTGTCCGTCTTACAGGTAGCATGACATACGGTAATAGATTCATTATTCAACATTTCTTTATAATTAGTAGCAGCGGATTTGCCGTCACAATCGGGATTGGCGCTTGTAAATGGTATGACCGCAAGTTTTTCCGCAAGTTCAAAATTTCGCTCATATTCCGTGGTTGTGCCATGAGTGCATTTTGGATCGTTATCGCCAATAACATCGCATTCATTCGGGCCACTCTCGCCTATAATGTATGTACAGGAAGTACCATCGCATCCTTTGTGTCCACACATCGGATCTTCCCCTTCAGTGCAATCATTCTTTCCTTCTCCTTTGATCCACTTGCACATACCCGCCTCACATCCCAAATGTTCAGCCAAAGGTCCGCAGTTATTTTTTGGGGAGTCCAATGTACACCCCGCAGGCGCTGTTCCTTCCAGTTCTTTGCATTGATCTTCCACGCATGCAATACGCGTAGGAAGCTTGATGTCGGGAGACACGCATTCTATCACATTCCAAGGCCCGAAGT
>CAYHZE010000081.1:0-4613 GCA_964361015.1 uncultured Candidatus Saccharibacteria bacterium
TTGCCGTCACGCTTAAAATCCGTCCATGCTTAGCGTAAAGTTGATCATTTATTGACGTTGTTGCGCCATGTGAAATGATTATATTATCAGATATAGATTGAGCTTGCTCTATACCATAGATAGGAACAGGTTTATACTCAAATGATGGATAGCCTTTTGAACACAGGACAACACATACCGCATGCTTATTTTTAAGAAAAGAAGGCGCTATTTCCGATTCCCCGCATGCATATGACTTAAGAATAAGAAAAAGGTCATTGCTAAGAAGCGCCATTAAGACTTGTGTTTCAGGGTCTCCAAAACGAGCATTGATCTCCAGAACCTTGGGTCCATCGGCAGTTATCATGAGTCCAGGATATAAACATCCAGTAAAGGGTGTTCCAAGGCGTTTGAGAGCGATTAATATGGGTTTAACGATTCTTTGTTCCACGTGAAACAGGCGAGGATTTCCCTTGATGGGCGCAGGGGCATATGCACCCATTCCCCCTGTGTTAGGTCCTTTGTTACCGTTTTCTAGTGTTTTGTTATCTCTGATTGGGAAAAGAGTATCTACAATATTTTCGCTACAAAGGGCGTGGATTGAGGCTTCGTACCCTTCCAAAAAATTCTCAATGATCACTCTATCTCCAGAATCCCCATAGATACGATCTACCATCATTTTTTTAAGCGCTATTTCGGCTTCTTTAATCTCCCTGCATACATAAGCTCCTTTTCCGCCCGCCAGACCATCAGCTTTGATGACAAAAGGAAATGCCCTTTCGTGTATGTGTTTATAAGCTTCTTGATGCGAGGTAAATATGCGAAAGGGCGCGGTAGGTATTTGATTATCAGAAAGGAGCTTTTTAGTAAACTCTTTTGATGTCTCAATTTTGCTTGCCCAAGCAGTTGGTCCGAAAATACACAATCCATTCTTGCGAAATAGGTCAACAATGCCTAATTTAAGAGGCAATTCGGGTCCTACAACGGTTAAATCTATCTCTTTCTCGCGGGCGAATTGCAGTAAATTATGAGTATCTGTGATTCCAATAGAGATATTTTGAGCAATATATTCCGTTCCCACATTTCCACGCGCAATATAGATTTTTTCCACAAACGGAGATTGCCTTAACTTCCAGACAAACGCATGTTCTCTACCACCACTCCCTACAACAAGCACATCACCTCTTGCCATCGTTTTTCTCCTATATATGTTAACGAACTATCGTTTACTCGCATATTGATTGTAAATGGTGAATTAAATAACCATAAGTGCCTGTAAAACGTGGAACATCTGGTTCTCCCATTCATAGGATAGAGGAGGTCAGGATGGTTAAGTATATTTTAAAATTTAATCTACTCCTCATCTATTATCCCTGATCTCTCTTATACTATAACTAAGAGGGGAATAAGACCCTAAAATGTGTTAATTTTAGATGTAAAACGTGGAACAACGATTTTCTTGTATGCCATATGTAAAACGTGAAACGTTATATTTATTCAACATTTATAGGACTCACGCGTTTGACTCCTCCCCTTGCATAAGGAAAGGCGGGGAGCGAGGTATGAGTGAGCAAGGGGAATACCACCCCTAACCCCTCCTAAATAGGAGGGGAATAGAAAGAGAGTTCCTCCCCTTGCATAAGGGGAGGGTAGGAGGGGTATTGGGTGGGGGGATAGAACTTAATGTAATGTTTTTGCCCTCACCCTTACCACCCCTAACCTCGCTCCTAGATCAGGAGGGGAATAAAAGACGCAAGTGCGTAAGTCCTAATTTAATTGTAAAACGTGAAACAGAGCGAAAATAAAAAATCACTTAAATTCTTTAAGTGATTTTGGTGTCTTGGTTGTATGTGAATTCCTTTAGGAATATGTTAGTTGGTTGGAGACAAGCTTGCTGTTGCATCCTCCGCATATCCAATAACTTTATCGTCAATGGCAATAATGTAAAACGTGAAACTCTTCAATCCTAGCACTACTTTTTTGCTCTGCTCCCTTTGGTATATTTTTGATAAAGTTTATCGTTTTCTAATAAACGCTCTACGGCATCTCGAATACCATAACTGCGCGTAACAAACTCAATAGACCTATGACCGTGACGCACCCGTTCAATAACTTTAATAACCTCATCAGGAGTATAGTTCTTCAGTGTTCCTTTGATTTCTCCGGTGTTTCTTATCACTTTATACAAAGATTCAAAGGATTCAACACTCTCAATACCTTTTGTTTCTTTTTCGAGTGGATTTTGGAAATCTTCAATAGACATAGATATAAAAATAGACATGTTCTCCGATAATAAAAAGTATGATACCTAAGTCATTCTTATTTTTCAAAATTGGCTTAGGTAAGGGATATTAGTTTAATCGGGAGCAAGTCTAATTACTACAAATATAACTTATTATAACAGTGGACTACATCCGTGTGAGTTGGAATCAAATATCGACATTTGAAACGTCAAATGAAAATCTTATATCCACGTTTATCTATTGCCATAATGCTCTGCGATGATTCGATGCGCTATGTCCATAAGTTCATCATACCCAACTTCCGCTCTCGGATCCTCGTGCATGTTTAGGACATGCCTATCGTCAAAACCCAATAACTTCCCTTCCTCCGTTGAAACATCGGCTCGTCCGATGTTGTTTTTTTGCTGGAATTCGTGAATTGCCGTTGTTGGGTCGCCGTTATAGAAAATTATGTGCTTGGGTTTCTGTTCGGGATGTTGAGTAAAATATCTTTCCCAGTATTCTTTGGCGGGTATTGTGTCCTCCGCCATTTTTCATTGCGAACCGGATTCTTGTAGTAGTGCATGCATTGATTTCTCAAAGCTGACATCATCACGCCAGTTCAATTTTCCCATTTGCGCTTGTGTCCGAAAGACATCTCGTCCCAGCCTCACTGCAGTTTCTTCCTCAAAACCAACTTCCTGTAATGCTTGCCGAAAAGCATCGAGACAAACTTTCTCTTTCTCTTGGCGTCTCCAATAATTTCGTTCATCCTCCCAATCTTTGAATGCAATCATTGGAGACGACTGATCGTGCAATGCTCGAGCCCACCCTGTGAAAGCCCTCACCAATGTCTCATCTTCTACCATTACTCTTTTTTGTTCCCCATCAACCACCTTAATTTCAGAAGCGTATCGTGATCCTGTCTTGGGATCGACGGGGGTATTTTCCGGTAAGAAAACCATGCCAGCGTCAACGAGAATACCCGGATTATCTACTGATGAAGGCCATATAAAAACATCGTTCCATTTTGTTTCGCTTTGCGGTTGCGTAAAATCTTTTTCCCAACCATTGCAAGCAAAATCATGTTGTGAGGCAAGAACATCAGACGGATACACAAAAAAGACCTCATTGTTTCTTTCCCCGCCATAATAATCATCCGCAACTATTTGCGCCGCAAAATGGACCGCAGTTTGATCTGGATATTTTGGTGCGGTAGCTAATGAAAAATGCAATAATCTATTGAGTCTGTCTTTTGCCTCCTCTTCGTTTTCCGCTTGCAATACCCAACCATCTAAAAACTCCCTTATAGTCGCTTCATCTCTTGACCGTAACCCCTCACGAACTGCAATTGGCGGACGGAGATTTCTCTCATCCTCCAAAACGCTTACAAATCCGTTGTGGAATTCTTGAAGGCCGCCAGAGTGATACACCATGGCGTTGTGATCTCGGAAACCTTGCCGTGTAACGTGTGAGAGAAAATGCGGATTTAATCTCCGCCACAAAGCAATATATTCTTCTGTTGAGAGCTCCGTAAGCGTTTCCAGTTTCAGTAGTTCCCGTTTCTCTACATTGGAGAGGGGAATCGTCTCCATTTTTTCGTAATACGCCTCAAGTAGTTTATGTAAGTCAGGAATGTTCTCTTGCTGTCCCTTCAGCATTGCTAACTCCATTCTTGCTTCTTCCGCTTGCGTGGCAAGAGTTTCTATTTCGGTTGCTAACGATCCTATTTGCGTTTCCAGCTCACCAGCAGTTTTATCTTTGATGTTGAGGATGCTCTTGAGTCGCACAAGAATATCTTCTGTTCTTTGCTCTAAAGCGAGTAGTTTTTCTGCCTTCGCCGAACTTAATGCTTGAGCTTGGTGCCCGATTTGTGCCAACGTATTTTCCCGTCCACCAATATCGGCGCGGAGAGATCGCGCCTTCTGTCTCCTGTGAGAAATTTCTGCGGCCGCGGCACCTCTTCCTTCTTTGTCGTGTCTTTCCGAAATAACATGAGGATTAAACAGGGTTTGCTTGATTTGGTCTATTGTTTGTTGCGGAGCTTCCGGCACGGGTATACGCTCCGATTCAGGAGATACTGGTGCATTCGCCTGGCGTTCAGCTTCTGGGGGTATGCCAAATTGTTGCTCGGGTGTTTTCATGTTTTCTATTAGACCTGTCCCCTCATAACGTTCGTTACGAGATTTTCAGATTTCGAGCGAGTGTTGTAAAAATTATGAAGCATATACGGCGTATATGTTGAATAATTTTATGCGTTGTCGCAGCCGAAATCTGGAAATCGCATGTAGATAACGTTATTAGGGGACAGGTCTATTGTTATGAACAATTATCGCAAGTTATCCAATGTTTCTTTATGTGGGATATTCTGAACTTTGGACGAACCTACTTTGAACGGAACTAAGGAAGCCG
>CAYHZE010000082.1:0-4558 GCA_964361015.1 uncultured Candidatus Saccharibacteria bacterium
GGGGGCAAGGAAAACAAAACGTATTGCAAAACCGCAAGCAGGACATTTTAAAGAATTAGGCAATTTTCGCCATGTTAAAGAGTTCAGGATCAGAAAACAGCCAACAGAAAACATCCAACAGGCGCGGATACGGGGAGATATAATTGACGTATCTATATTCCACGAGGGTGACATGGTAAAAGTTAGCGGTATTTCAAAATCAAAAGGATTCCAGGGAGTGGTGAAACGCCACGGCTTTCATGGCGCTCCGGCAACGCATGGGGTCAAGCACGCGCATCGCCAGCCCGGATCTATTGGCGGCGGCGGGCGAGCCGGAGGCCGCGTGGTCAAAGGCATGCGCATGGCAGGAAGGATGGGCGGGGTACGAATATCAGTGAGAAATTTGAAAATTGCGAAAGTGGACGCGGAAAATAAAATCCTGGCAGTGCGCGGGGCAGTGCCAGGAAAAAGGGGAACGTTGGTGGAGATTAGGGGATAAGATATTGGGTCCACGCAAAAAGCCCCGACCGTGATCAGAGCTTTTTGTGTGGACCTGACGGGACTTGCACCCGTTTCATTGCGTGTCAAAGGCAACATGTTACTTTATACACCACAGGCCCAGGTCCACAGGCGTATAATAAAATGAAAAGAACCCTTATACAAGGATTCCTTTCATTGACACGCAATTTTTGACCCATGATGGACCTGTTGCCTATGCAATACATTATACTCGGATTGTATTGAATGTCAAGATAAGGGTTATCCCCAAGTTGAAAATAAAATCCTGGCAGTGCGCGGGGCAGTGCCAGGAAAAGAGGGACGTTGGTGGAGATTAGGGGAACTTAGAGCTTTGTGATTGAAATAGCGTCTGGTTTGATGAGGCAGGGAAAATTCAGTTCAGATTTTCTTTCTTGAATCCAATTGTTTATCATTTCTTGGGTGGTGTCGTTGAGAAACTGGCACATATCTTGAGTGTTGATTAAAGTGTCAAGAGTAATCATTCTGGTTGAAATTGCGAAACCCGTGGGGAGTCCATCTTTATAGACTCCAACACTTATCTGAATTAAGAATTGCATCTGTGCTCCTTAGGGTAATCAGGGATTTGTTAATAAATACATTATATACTATCATAATATGCAAGTCAAGTCTTACAATCAATCAGGTGAGCCATCAGGCATGGTTGAACTGCCGGACAGCGTATTTGGGTTGAAATGGAATGCGGACTTGGTGCATCAAGTGGTGACAGGCCAGACGGCAAATGCGCGTGTTCATCTGGCGCATGCAAAGGATCGCAGAGAGGTGCGGGGCGGAGGCAAGAAGCCATGGCGGCAAAAAGGAACCGGACGGGCGCGGCATGGATCAATTCGCTCACCGTTATGGAAAGGAGGAGGCGTGACGCACGGACCTCTTACACAAAAAAATTATAAAAAAAAGATAAATAAAAAGATGGCAAAAAAAGCCCTTTTTACGGTACTTTCGGCAAAAGCGCGGGATGGAGAGATCGTGGCTATGGAAGCTTTAAATTTTCCGGAAGCAAAGACCAAGCAGGCGGCTCTCCTCTTTGCAAGTTTGGCGCGCCAAGACAAGTTAAGCCGGATTACGAAAGGCAGAGGTGCATTGGTGGTGCTTGCAAAACGCGATGATATGGCGCGCCGGGCTATGCGTAATCTTCCCTTTGTGGGGATTGATATGGCAAGGAATTTAAATGCCCGCGGCGTTCTGCAATATAAATATATGGTGATGCCGGTGTCGGCGATTAAACTTCTTTTATCACCTGCAACATAATTTTTCATTATGGCATTTCTCAAAAACATTCTGTCCAAAAAAGAAAAGAAAACAGATATCCAGACAACGAATAAAGTTTCTCGTGATGGGGCGGCGCAAAGCGCACCGAAGGGAAGTATGGCAGGCGTATTACTCTATCCACATATCACGGAAAAAACTGCGGCTGGCGTAAATCGTCGAACGTATGCATTTGTGGTTGCACCCAATGCAAACAAGCAAGAGGTGAAGAAGGCAATACAGGCGCGGTATGGCGTGACGGTAACGGATGTTCGGGTTGTGACTGTTCATGGCAAGGAAATACGCCGCGGCAGGCAAATCGGATGGAAACAGGGAATGAAAAAAGCATACGCGACGATTGCGGAGGGACAGACAATAGAGATTCAATAAATTATGAAGCACTATAACCCCACATCACCAGCCAGACGCCAGATGGAATCAATTGAATGGAAAAAGATTCTTAGTGGCGTGCGGCCGACAAAATCTCTTGTGTCGGGGTTTTATCGCGCCCGTGCGCGCAATAATGTCGGGCGCATTACCACGCGTCATAAAGGAGGAGGCGCGAAGCGGTTATGGAGAGAAGTTGATTTTTTGTATAATAAAAAAGATATGCCGGCGCGGATTATGTCGCTTGAATACGATCCGAATCGCACGAGTCTGATTGCCCTCGTGCAGTATCGCGACGGTACCAAGCGCTATGTGCTTGCATCGCGCGACATGAAAGTGGGAAATGAAATTATTACTTCGGAATCGGCCGCGTTGGAAGTTGGTAATCGCGTGCCGATTGGAAAAATTCCCGTAGGTATGACAGTATTTAATATCGAGCTTTATCCGGGACATGGAGCGCAGATGGCGCGGTCAGCCGGTGTGGGCGCGGTAGTGCTTGCGCAAGAACAAGGGTATACGCTTGTTGAACTTCCTTCCAAAGAAGTACGCAAAGTGCGGGTTGAGAATTGGGCATCAATCGGATCGCTTTCCAACCACGAACACGGGCTTGTGACGGGTGGCAATGCCGGAAGATCGCGGCATAGAGGCATTCGTCCGACGGTGCGGGGGTCTGTCATGAATCCGGTGGATCATCCGCATGGAGGAGGCGAAGGCCGCACGCAAAGAGGCCGCCGCCGAGGGCCCGCAACTCCATGGGGCAAGCCGGCAAGAGGAGTAAGAACGCGGCATGCAAAAAAGAAATCAAGCAAGTTTATTATTTCGCGACGCAAAAAGTAAGTGAAAAGCGAAAAACGTAAAATAATAACTAAAAATTTAAAATACTTTAAATGTTAATCCATTTACTTTTCACTTTTCGTTTTTAACTTTTAATTTATATTGTATGTCCAGAAGTCTTAAAAAAGGCCCTTATGTGCATCCGTCTTTGTTAAAACATATGTCCCGCATAGCGCCGGATGCAAGAACGGTAATCAAAACATGGTCGCGCGGTTCAACCATAACGCCGGAAATGATCGGCTATACGTTTGGGGTGCATAATGGAAGGAATTTTATTGAAGTAAAAATAATGGAAGATATGGTGGGACATCGTCTCGGCGAATTTTCAGCTACGCGTAAATTTTTGCGCCATGGAGGAAAAATGCAGAAAGAATTGGAGCAAAAAGCCGAAACAGCGGCAAAGCCGACCGCACCACCAGCAAAAGGAAAATAAATAAGTGAAAAACGAAAAACATAAAATAATAATATATTTTAAATTTTAATCCATTACTTTTCACTTTTCGTTTTTAACTTTTCGTTTCTCATATGCAAGCACGCCTTTCTTATCTTCATATCTCTCCACGTAAAGTCCGACTTGTTGCTCGTGCGGTAAAGGGCATGGATGTCAATCGGGCTTTATTGGAATTGCGGATATTGGTCAAACGGGCAAGCAATCCTCTCGGAAAACTTCTTCAATCAGCCGTTCAAAATGCGGTTCATGATTCGGGGCAGGATGCATCGCGTTTGTATGTGAAGAGTATTCATGTGGACGCAGGCCCTACGAGCAAGCGGCAAATGGCAAGAGCTTTCGGACGCGGAGCGACTATCCGTAAGCGTACAAGCCATATCTTTTTGAAATTGGGCGTACGTGGAGAAAAAGATATAAAACGCAAAAAAACAAAGAAAAAGGTAGAGCCGATCGCGCGTGTTGCGGATTGGCAGGAAGTAAAGGGAGAAATCAGAGAGGGTCGAGCGGCAAGTTCGGAAAAGACCGCCCCTCCCTCCCGAAAAAGGTTCGGAGGATTTGCCCGAAAGATATTTACCAGAAAAGTAATCTAAACTAGTGAAAAATGAAAAGCGAAAAACACAAAACAACAATTAAAAATTCAAATTATTTTAAATTTTAATCTGTTACTTTTCATTTTTCATTTTTAACCTTTCGTTTTTATGACTCATCGCGTACATCCATATATATTTCGTATAAGTGAAATCCGACCGTGGAAGTCGCGCTGGTTTAATAAAAAAAAGTTTTCAACATATTTGATGGAAGATTCCAGATTGCGCGAATGGCTTGAACCGAAATTGGCGGCAAGCCACATTGAAGCTATTGAAATTGAACGATCTCCCAATACGCTTCATATTATTATTAAAACGGCGCGTCCGGGCATTCTTATCGGCCGCGGCGGCGAGGGCGCGGATCGGCTTAAGGGAGAAATAAAACAGCAGATTGCAAAAATATGGAAACGTTTTCATATCGTGCCCGAGAAAAGAGATATAAAGGTTACCGTTGAAGAAGTGCGATCTCCGGAGACTCACGCGGCTATTGTCGGGCAGATGATTGTTGAAGATCTCCAAAGCAGGAAACCGTTTCGCCGCG
>CAYHZE010000083.1:0-4440 GCA_964361015.1 uncultured Candidatus Saccharibacteria bacterium
GATTTTCTCCCGTACCGAATCCAACACCCATGAGAGCAGAACCGGCATCGGCCATAATAGTACGCACATCGGAAAAATCTACGTTAATAATACCGGGTGTGATAATCAAATCAGAAATCCCCTGCACGGCTTGGCGCAATACGTCATCGCAAATGCCAAACGCCTGCAGGAGCGGCATATCTTTACTAATGATATTCAAAAGCCGATCATTGGGAATAGTGATGAGCGCATCTACTTTGTCTTTTAGCTGATTCCATCCTTCTTCGGCGACCCGTGCACGTTGCATACCCTCAAAAATAAACGGCCTCGTTACCACGCCGATGGTAAGCGCGCCTGATTCGCGGGCAACATCAGCAACAATAGGTGACGCACCGGTACCCGTACCTCCCCCGAGTCCGCAGGTAATAAATATCATATCGGCGCCTTTGAGCGCTTCGTGGATTTCATCACGGTTTTCTTCTGCGGCTTGCCGTCCGAACTCCGGATTCATTCCTGCGCCAAGACCTTTGGTCAAATTCTTGCCAATATGAATCTTTGTGCGCGCTTTGGTAAAATGTAAATCCTGCGCATCGGTATTGATGGTAATAAAATCAACGCCATTGATCTTATGATCAACCATTCGCGTCACGGCCTTGCCGCCGCCTCCGCCAACACCGATAACTTTGATCCGCGCGTATGTTTCTATTTCAGGTTTAAGTTGTGGCATAAAATAAAACGAAAAACGTAAATAAACAGCGTAAAGGCTAAAAAACAATGAATGTTAAGTTTTGCATTGTTATTTTTCGCTTGTCATTTTTCACTTTCCACTTCTGTGTTTTCCCACCCTATCATATTGGACAATACCAAACAATGGAATACATTTCCTCAATGTTTCCCCTTGTTATCAACAGTCTATGCCCTGTTCTGAATTGATGTAAGACTTACGCATTTTGTTCCTCCCCGTACATGACGAGGAGGTAAGGAGCGAGGTATGAGTGGGGCGTATCAACTTTTTCTTTAGGTTTTGCCCTCACTCATACCACCCCTAACCCCTCCTGCATCAGGAGGGGAATAAAAAAGGCAAATACGTAAGTCTTATGATGCTTACGGCAGTAACGACTTCAACCATCGCACGAATGGTTTTTTACTCAACCCATGAGCGTGGTGAGCCCAAGAAGCGCTTGCTTGTTGATCATGCATTTCCTGCCAATGGATTGCTCCGAGAGAAGTCGCAAGCGAAGCGGCAATATGTTCGTCTGGCGCCTCCGTTGCTGGAGGAAGTCCAATTTCCACAGGCAACGCCATTTCCTTGCGTGTGAGTTCAACAAGACCGGGCAAAGAAGATGACCCGCCCACAAGGATAACACCAGCCGGAAGAAGCTGTTTGCGGTCAATCTTTTTAAGTTCTTTTTGTAAAAGTTCAAAAATATCCCTCATGCGCGCTTCAATAATCTCGGCAAGTTCACGCCGGGAAAACACCGTTGTTTCTTCGGGAATAAATTCTGCAAGCCGGATATTCTCGCGCTTAGGCAATTCATCGGGAAGACATGATCCATAGACAAGTTTTATGCGTTCGGCAACATCTACATGCGTACGAAAACCAATGGCTACGTCATTGGTGATGAGATTGCCTCCGATAGGCACCACTCCCGCATGCATGGGCACTCCTTCTTCAAAGACTATAAAACTTGCCACGCCTCCGCCAATATCAAGCAACATCACGCCCAATTCTCGCTGTCGCTTGCTCAATACGGAATAGGATGCCGCAAGGGGCGCAAACACATAATCTTGCACTGACAAACCTGCCGCTTCCACACATTTGAAAAGATTTTTTAAAAAAGAAGCCGAGCATTCAATAATAAGCGTATCCACTTCAAGACGTACGCCGTGCATGCCGATGGGATCTTTGACGCCAGCTTCGCTATCCACCTTAAAGTCGCGCGGGATCATGTGAAGGATTGATTTATTGGGGTTGCGAGTCACGAATGTTTCGGCGGCCGCCACTGCTCTGCGGACATCTTCGGGCGAAATCTCTCCGTCTGCGCGCGAAACTGCTACCACGCCTTTGGAAGCCCCTACGGAAATATGCGATCCCCCCACTGCCACGCATACAGATTTAAGATTCAGCCCGGATGTCCGTTCCGCTTCCTGCACAGATTGACGGATTGCGCCAGAAGCATCGTCTAAATCAACAACTATACCCCTGCGCACGCCGGCAGACGGCGCTATGCCAATACCTAAAATACGCAAGGAGGATTCTCCGCGTTGTTTTTCGGCAACCACGGTTTGAATGGTGGATGTGCCGATATCAAGAGCTGTGAAAATAGTACGGGCCACCAAAATTCAATGCAAAAGGAAAAACAACAATTAAAAATTCAAAATTTTAGATTTTGCACTGTAGTTTTACATTTTTACTTTTTATTTTTTCGTTTTTTCTCTAATACGGATAATATCTTTTGCTCAATTCTCTCTCCTTTTTCCGCGACGATCCGAGAATCCTCGTGATGCAATCCCGCCAAGTGGAGCATACCATGCACAATCATCCATGTCATCTGGAAAACCTGTGTATTATTTTGTTTTTTCGCATCATTATAAATCACCGATGGACAAACGATAATTTCACCATACTCTTGTCCATACAAAAAAGAAAGCACATTCGCGGGCTTTCGTTTATTACGATACTGGCGATTTAATTTCAATGATTCTTGCGGGGATACTGCGATGACGGCAATTTCTTTCGGGAGCTGTTTTTTGATCGCCAATGGAAGGTTATTGACAATTCCTTTTAAAAATGATATATTTTTAGGCGTGTGAAGGATAGTATCAATCATTATTTGTTCTCTTTAAGGAGAGGAAAAAGTAATGCAAGAAAAAACATTGCTAGATGATCCGAATTTCCGTAAATTTTATGTAACTGCAAAACGCAGTACCTATGCCGCAGGCGGCGACCAAAAAGCAGAAATTTTAAAAAACGGAGGAAAGCGATACGTTTTTTGGGATAGACGCTGGCCGCAGTGGCGATATATAGATGTCTATCATGGCTATAATCCTTTTTTCGGCAATGAGACGGTAGAAGAAATTCCTCTTATTTCTCCTGTCGTCTGGACGCCAATAGCGCAAATGTCTTATGGGGGTTACGCGAGAGGTACCGAGGATGAGATAAAACGGATATTTGTTTTTCTTGAAGAAATGTTGCGGCAAGTTTCTGTACGGTCTCTTTTTCGGGGACCAATTGGGGATACCATTGAAGATGGTTTACACTACCACTGCTTTTGGATAAAAAGGGGTCCATTCCGCATCGACGGTACCGAGTATATTCGAATGTATCCCCCCCTATCGTCATCACTGCCATTTCCCTATGGATTGGACTTTCAATTCTTCTGTCTTCGTTAGTCTCTTTTGACCAACAACCGCTTCACAATCCCACTTACCCGATCCCCCGACGCCCGACCTGCAATTTCTTTCATAGCCGCACCCATCACGCGGCCGAAATCTTTCATAGACGCTCCTGCAACCAACGGTTGCAGGAGTTTTTCTATTTCCTCGTCTGATATTTCTTGCGGCAGATATTTTTCTATAATCAACCGCTCCGTGTCCTCTTTGGCGGCAAGTTCCTCGCGTCCAGCGTTACGAAACGCTTCTGTTGCATCGCGCCGTTTTTTCGCTTCACTGCGAAGTACTGCAATAACTTCCTCTTCGGTCAGTACTCCGTCCACTCCTTTGCCACGCTTCTCAATTTCTCGATTGAGAATAGACGCAAGCGCCATACGCAACGTATCAAGCATTAACTGCTCGCCTTGTTTCAATGCGCGGCGCATTTCGTCTTCAAGGGTTTGCTTGAGAGCCATAAAGAGAGAATCAAGTATTGAGAATTAAGAATCATGGGGGTTCTTTTTTCCCTTCTTTAGTTCTTGATTCCTGATTCTTGATTCTATAACATCTACTTCTTCTCATCCTTCAACTTCCCCAACTTTTCCAACTTATTGCGCTCTTTCTTCATTTCCAAGCGCCGCAACGCTGATTCGTGTATGACACGTTTCGTTTGTTTGCCTTTATAAAACCGCTTTTTACGCGCATTGAGCAGAACACCCGATTGCTGTACCCTGCGCGTAAACCGCCGCAACATTGCTCCCGTTGTCTCACGTTCTCTTCGTTTTACTTCAACCATGTTTAAGTTAATAGTTTTTAGTTAATAGTTTTTAGTTTTAATGAAACTAACCATTATCAACCAAAAATTGATAATTATATCCCGAATACCTTGTCACCAGCGGTCTGTTTCCACTCATTTACATCTTTCCATCCTCCCAAAAGATGCAGATGCAGATGATCAACAAGTTGTCCCCCCTCCCGACCAACATTAAACACTAATTTAAATCCTTTCAAGTCCTTGGTTTCGGCCACGCGTTTGGCGGTAAAAATCATATGGGAAATTATCGTGTTATGGTTTTCTTCCAAATGCGC
>CAYHZE010000084.1:0-4432 GCA_964361015.1 uncultured Candidatus Saccharibacteria bacterium
CATACTTATACTATCATACTATGGAAAGCAAACAAAAGGAAATTGGGGATAAAATCAAAATCTTTCGCACAAAGCAAGGATTGACACAGGACGCTCTTGCGAGAAAGTGCGATATCCCCTATACAACACTAACCAAAATTGAATCAAATGTGATAACAAAGCCGTCAATTCAAACAGTAACCAAGATCGCCGAGGGATTGGGAATAAGCATTGATAATTTGATAAAGTAAACATTATGAATTCAAAAATACTACCCCCCAAACTTGATAGGAGTAAAAAAATCGGAGTGATTGCTCCAGCAGATCCTGTACGAGGCGTCTGCCCCGATGATGTTATTCAGCGTGGGTACAAATATTTAAGCGATAAAGGGTTCACTGTTGAGGAGGGAGAATCTGTAAAAATACTGACGAGGAAGCATGTTGCTGGCCCGATTTCTTTGCGAATAAATGACATCCATAATTTCGTAAAACGAGAAGATGTTGGATGTATAATGGCTTTTTGGGGAGGATTTAATTCCAATCAATTACTGGATTATTTGGATTACGATCTCATCAAAAAGAATCCTAAAATCTTTATTGGTTATTCCGATGTAACTGCCTTAACAACTGCTATAACTGCAAAAACTGGATTGATAACTTTTTCCGGGCCGGGAGTTATATCGTTTGCCAAGCCGGAGCCGTTTGACTACACATGGGAGTATTTTGAAAAGATGTGCGTTAATCCTAATGATGAAGTTGTAGTCGAATCATCTCTCAATTATGCTGACGATCTGTATTTTTTAAGGGAGGATAAGGACCATAGGATCAAAAAAGGGAACGAGGGAATCAAGGTATTCAACAAAGGCAAAGCGAGGGGGGAAATTGTTGCGGGAAATTTGCAAACCCTCCTTGTTCTCAATGACACAAAATATCTCCCCGATATGAACGGAAAAATTCTTTTTGTTGAGGAGGATGAGACCAGCACACCAGCCCATGTTGATAGGTTTCTTTGTCAATGCAAGCAATTGGGCTGGTTCCAGAAAATTGCCGGACTAGTATTCGGACGATTTACAGAACAGTCTCAATTTTCCGCAGAAGATCCTTTTGAGGATTTATTAAAAGAATATTTATCTGGCGTATCTTTTCCAATATTATACAACGCCGACTTCGGACATTCTGATCCTATGATCACCATTCCGAACGGTGGCATTTGCCTTATTGATGATGAGCAAATTACTTTAAATAAAGCTGTATCGGAACACTTATGAGAAAGAAAAATGATGGAAATACGCATAGGTCTGGAGCGGGATTACAAAATCCCGCTTCGGTAGTTGAAATCATTCTTTCAAGGAAAAAGAATTTTTTGAATTTGGTTAAAAAATATAATACTCCTTTTTATGTCTACGACCAAGAAGGTTTAGACGAGAGCATTAACAGATTTGTTGCGTCTTTTAAGAAATATATTCCTAAATTTCAGTCATATTACGCAGTCAAACTCAATCATCATCCGTTGATAATTCGTCGTGCAGTAGAGAAGGGTATGGGATTAGATGTCGCTAGTGTTCGTGAGTTAAATATCGCCCTCAATGCGAAAGCAACAAAAATTGTTTATTATAGTCCAGCAAAAAATGAAGAGGATTTGAAATATGCTTTAAAGTATGCCGATAAAGTAAGAATCCATATTGATAGTTTCAACGAATTGCGTCTGCTCGGGAAATTGGCGAGTAAACTAAAAATAAAAATTGATGTTGGTGTTCGTATCAACATTCCTGCTCATGGGTTGTGGACGAAATATGGCATACCGCTCCAACAGCTTAAAAGATTCTGGGATGAAGCGAGTGGTTATAAGTCTTTGAAATTAAACAGTGTACACTTCCATCAATCTCGTAATAAAAACACTTTCTTCTATACCAATACAATTCGTGAGCTAGCGCTATACCTATCAAAGCATTTTTCTCCCGATCAATTGAAAAGCATTAAATACATTGATTTTGGAGGAGGTTTTGAGCCGCATCAGAGCGAAGGAATTATTGAAGATGGGGGAAAAAGTTGGCCAAAATATAAAATAGTCAAAACACCTCCCATAGAAGAATATGCCGAAGCTATTGGTAATTCGATCAAAAAATATCTTGATCCAATCATAGATGCAGCTTATCTATCAGAACCAGGCCGCTATATTTGCAACAACGCTATGCATATCGCACTGAGTGTTGCCGATATTAAAGACAAAGAGAACTGCATACTTGATGGCGGAGTTAATATGGTCGGGTGGCAGAGATTTGAAAGAGAATATTTCCCATTAATAAGTATTACTCATCCAAGCAAGAAAGAGCGGCAATTTAGGATGTGGGGCAATCTATGCACCACTTGGGATGTTTGGGGGTATTACTATTACGGTTCCAAATTAGAGCAAAAAGATATAATTATTGTCCCCAACCAAGGTGCACTCACATATTCACTGGCGCAGTCCTTCATCAGTGAAATCCCAGCAGTACACGCTTTAACTTAAATTTCAAAATTTATGACAAACAAAACAAATCAAAAGATAACTTCGGAATTTATCAAACAACTTTCGTATACGGATTTTGTGGGACTAATTAATCAGTGGAATGTTTTACCCGGCTCACACGTAATATTATCAAAATGGGCGTGTTTTTCTGGATTAAATAAAAATTCAAGACTTTTAGAAGTTGCTTGTACTACCGGCTTTTCGTCTCGCGAACTCGCACTGCTTTCAGGGTGTAGTGGTGAAGGATTTGATCTTTCGGAAAAGTCTATCAAAATGGCGGTCTACAACAAGGAACAATACGCATCTAAAATTAATTTTTCATATTCTGTAGCCGATGGATATAAATATAAATCTGATAAACCCTTTACTCATATAGCAGTTGGTGCCTCTCTTGGATTTTTTCCTGATCCAGCAAAAATGCTAGAAAGGTGCATCAGTATGCTTGAGGATGGTGGACATATTCTCGCTTCTCCATTTTATGTAACGAAACCACTACCTAGGGCACTGGTAAAAAGGGCACAAAAAGTATTCGATATCACTCCAACCGGAGTTTCTTACAAGGAAATCATGAAATCATACAACAAGCTTGAAGTTATTTTTGAAGAACGAAACAGTTTGGTTCAGGAAACTAAGGAAGAGCTCGATTACTATTGCAAGTGCACCATAGACCGTGCATGCAAAATGCTAGATATCACGGATAAAAAAGTATATGGGGCCATGTATAAAAGACTTTACGAAGTAAAAAAGATGTCAAATGATCTGCGTCCTTATCAGATGTATAGTGTACTTGTTTTAAGGTATCGAAAATCCGTATACCCAAGTCGGTTCGTTGAATTATTTTAATTACCATGATTCTTACGGGAAGCAAAATTAAGGAAGAGTTGAAAAATGAGAATATTACAATCGAGCCTTTTTCTGCGGATCAGATAAACCCTAATAGCTACAACTATCACCTCGGGTCCATTCTGAAAGTATTCGACAGATTCGATGGTCATAAATCGCATTTCAAAGAAATCACAATCCCCGAAGAAGGGTATGTGTTAGAACCAAAAAAAATGTATTTAGCAACCACGAAGGAGATTATCGGGAGTTCAAGGTATGCCATGTCGCTTATCGGACGTAGTTCAATGGGAAGGTATGGACTTTTTCTCAAGTGCTCGGCCAACCTCGGACACACGACATCAAAGCATAGATGGACACTGGAAATAGTCGCAGTACTTCCAATAAAGCTCTATCCCGGAATGATTATCGGGCAGGTTTCGTTCTGGAGAAATTACGGTTCTGCTAAAAAATATCAAGGGCGATATGGCTCTCTCAATCATCCACAAGAATCTTTTACGCCACTTGATAAACAGAAAAATTATGATACTGACGGGAAATAAAATAATTGAAGAAGTTGAGAGTGGTAAGATAGAAATCGCACCTTTTGATAAGGATCGGATTACCACAAACTCCTATGATTTGTCTCTTGGCGAAACAATCATACGTTACAGAACAGACGTTATAGATCCGAAAGTAGAAACTTCTTACGATGAGATAAAAATACCAAAAGATGGTTTAGTACTGAACGCTGGTGAGTTTGTACTGGGTCATTCAAATGAACGAATAGGGAGCGATTTTTATGTTCCGCTCATCCACGGAAAATCTGGAACAGCACGCATGGGATTATTCGTCCATATTACCGCCGATTTGATAGATATTGGTTCTCATGGAGTTACCACATTTCAGTTATATGCAACACTTCCGGTACGCTTGTACGCTGGTATGCTTATCTCACAGGTTAGCTTTTGGGTTCCTTTTGGAGATATAGTTTTATATAAAGGAAAGTACCAAAATAGCACAGGACCGAGACCATCCATGACTTATAAAGATTTCAAGTACGATATTTTTAAAAAAGATTGACGTCTAATTGATTTCGTGATACTCTACTGAATTAGTGTAGCTC
>CAYHZE010000085.1:0-4427 GCA_964361015.1 uncultured Candidatus Saccharibacteria bacterium
ACAACCTTCGCCTTAACAGGGCGCCGCTCTGCCGTTGAGCTACCGGGGAATATAAAATTTACCTCCTAGACTATATAAGATTTTTCGGAATTTGTAAAATCAATACTCCGCCAACTTTTTCGCCATATCGTGATCGCGGATCCGTTCAAGCGCTTTTGCTTCAATCTGGCGGATGCGCTCGCGCGTGACGCCAAATTCACGTCCGACTTCTTCAAGCGTATGCGTGACACCGTCATCAAGTCCAAAACGCAGGCTTAGAATTTTTTGCTCGCGGGGACTTAAGTCTACAATGATAGACATGAGTTGATCCCGCAGAAGACGGCGCGCCGCCGTCTGTGAAGGTGAAAGTGTTTTCTCATCAACAATAAATTCACCCAATACGGAATCATCATCATCCTCGCCCACGGGCGCTTCAAGCGAGACGGTTTCCTGGGCAATTTTTTCAATGTGATGCACTTTTTCAACTTCTATGTTCATTTCGGAAGCAATTTCTTCCGGCAATGGCTCGCGGCCAAGATCCTGCAAAAGCCGGCGCTTCACCTGTTGATACTTGGAAATAGTTTCCACCATGTGCACAGGAATCCGGATTGTACGCGCTTGATCGGCAAGCGCGCGCGTAATTGCCTGACGAATCCACCATGTGGCGTATGTTGAAAATTTATATCCGCGGCGATAATCAAATTTTTCCACTGCTTTGAAAAGTCCCAAATTTCCTTCCTGAATAAGATCAAGAAGCGTTAGGTGCGGAGATCGGCCGACATAGCGCTTGGCAATGGAAACTACCAAGCGCAAATTTGCCTGCGTTAATTTTTTACGCGCGTCTTCGTCGCCTTTTTCAATGCGTTTAGCCAAGTCTTTTTCCTCGTCGCCCGTAAGCAGTGCTATCCTGCCAATTTCCCGAAGATACATTTGCACCGAATCTTGCGACAACTGATCAAAATCAATAGCTTGCTCGCGCTTATTGCCTTTTCCAGATTTTGGCGGCACCGCATCCTCAATAAACTCACGCGATTCAAGAATATCAATATTATCAGCTTCAAGGCGCGCATAGAGATCTTCAAGTAACATGATATTATCTTCAATGGTTGGAAAGTAATACAAAATCTCCGCGTATGTCACGAATCCGCGTTCTTTGCCGCGCTTCATTAAAAGCTTAATTTTTGCCTCAATCGCTTCTTTTGCTTGGGCTTTTGTCGTCGGTATTTGCGCCGATTCAGGCATTGGTGTTTGCGCGGCAAGAACGTGACGTTTGACAAATTTTTTTTCCAGTTTTTTTGCGGTAACCGGCCGCCGAGAAGCTGATTTTTTTGCGATTACTTTTTTGTTTCGTATTGCTTTTGGCATAAAAATAAAAAATACTGCTTCTTAATATCAGATTGGGGGGATACTCAAAAATTGTTTTTTAACTCGTGGATAATTGTTTTAAGATTTTATTAAGACTGACCATATCTTTAAGAAGATCAGTGACCGCCTCGTAACTTCCTTCTTTCTCTTTCTGCGCTATCTCAATTTGCCGCTCCTGCATTTTTTCTTTTATACATTCTTGTTCAAGTTGCCGCTTGCACACGAGAAATTCCTGCTCCACGTTGTGGATATCGCGGCCGATTACTTCGCTTTTAAATTTAAACATTTCCAAGTCCTGTACCACCGAAGGCAACAGCCCAATGTCCGAACCCGCGGAAGATGTGATAAGGGCAAATAGATTTTGTTTTTCCGCGGAGCGAAAGATAATATGATGCTCTTTTAATTCGCGTTCGCGCATTGCTTCGGGTACCATCGCGCAAAGGGTTAGAAATTTTTCTTCCAATAGTTCACGCCGTCCTTCTTTCTGCGATGATCCCGCATACGTGCCCGAAGATTCATCTGACTGCATGGAGAAGCCGGAACCCGAAACGCTTGGCGCTCCCACTTGACGCGATCCGGCAAGGCCGGGCCTGCGGCCAAGTTCGCTACGAATTGATTCTTCACTCACATCAAGGCGACTCGCCAATAGCTTAACCCAATGATCCTGCTGGATTGCGTCAAAAAGATCACCCACAAAAGGCAGAACCATGTCGGCAATTGCTTTTTTCCCAACAGCTGTTGTTGGATCATGCTCGTTGAAGGCTTTTTCAACATAAAAATCCACCACTGGCTTTGCCTGTTCCACCGCCTCGCGCCAGAGTTGTGGATTTTCCTGCACCGCGTCTGCCGGATCCTTTCCGGTATGAATATGCGCGACCCTACGCTCAAAGTCAAACTCGGAGGCAAGTGCAAGCGACCTACGCGTCGCAGACTCCCCCGCCGCGTCCGTATCAAACGAACAAATAATGCTATCACAAAGACGCTTAAGCATCTGCAATTGGCGCGACGTGAGCGCGGTGCCGGATACCGCAACCGTATGCGTTACCCCCGCTTGATGGCTCATCACGCAATCCATATAACCCTCCACCAGCACCACTTGGTTGCGTGTCCGAATATCCTGCTTTGCCTTATCAAAGCCATACAGAACCGATGATTTATCATACACTATAGTTTGGGGCGTGTTGAGATATTTTGCTTCCGCAATTTCCGATTTCTGATTTCCAACTTCCAATTGTGGTTGAAAAATTCTCCCCCCAAACCCAATCACGCGGCCTGACGTATCTGCAATCGGAAACATAATCCGCGAACGAAAGCGATCATACCATGATCCTTTTTCCTGATTCTTGATCGCAAGTCCTGCATGTTCAATTTCTTCTTTTGTAAAACTTTTTTTAACAAGCGCGTTGAATAAAAAATCCCACGACTGCATGGCAAACCCTACACGGAATTTTGCAATGGTTTCCGACGTGACTCCGCGTTGCGCCATATATTCCTTTGCGCCTGCATGCGCCGAAAAACATTGCTGAAATATGCGCGCCGCTTCTTCGTTGATATCATAAAGCCTGTTTCTCTCGGAACGAATGCGCGGATCTTCGCGCGTGAGCGCAATGCCCGCGCGGCTGGCAAGCAATTTCAATGCTTCCGGAAAATCATGCCCCTCTATCTCCATTAAAAATTGAAGAATATCTCCCCCCTTACTGCACCCAAAGCAATGCCACATTTGACGGCTTGGCGTCACATAAAACGAGGGGGTTTTTTCGGTATGAAAAGGACAGTTGGCGCGAAAATTTACTCCTGCCTTTTGAAGCCGGACATATCCTTGGATAAATTCAACAATATCAAGCCTAGATTTGATTTCTTCAGTAGGCGAAGGCATGGCTCAACTATAGTCAGTTTTGATGAAAATATCAATGCGCCCGACATATAGAAATCCAATGCTTATCATAACGCCATGTGTGATCCCGGGTCTGCCACAAGACAATTTTTTACCATGTTTGCCGCATGAATCGGGCACATTTTATTCCCGATTACTTTTGCCTCTTCAATGCCATGGCAAAAAAAATAGCGCGTATCAGCTCCGCATACCGGGCACGGCTTTGCCATCATCCGATTCACTTCTTCATTTGTCGCTCGTTCCATAATACTTAATTTATACACAAACTATCATACATCTCAACCTTATTTGAATATAGCATATAATTCTCTTTATGACATCTATCTATTTGTCCATGGATAATAGACTTGTCCCCTTATAATTTTCTACTGCAATTTCCAGATTTCGGAGACGGGGCGATTTCGTTGCTACGAAATACGCCTCGCGTCTGTTCTACGCCTTTGCAAAAATTATTCAACATATACGCCGTATATGCTTCATAATTTTTGCTTCGTCTCGCTCGAAATCTGAAAATTTCATTACGAAAATTATAAGGGGACAAGTCTAATAAAAAAACCTCACCGAACTCATATAAGACGGCGAGGATCATTGGCAAAGGAATTATCGCGGATAACGTTGAGGATGAAAAGCAACGTAGTTACGCCGTGGGTGTACTTTAGGAAAAAGAATTGAATCAGAGATATGTCCCTTTAATTTTTTCACAAGCGATGTATGGGCGCGAAGAACACTGGCTATGTTCCAATTGAGCGATGCCGCAATTCCCCCGGGAAATTCCCCAACGTAAGACACAAACTCTTCGGCAGTTTGAATGGAAAGCCCCCTCAATATGGCGAAAAGACGCTGGGGAACTGATAAACCTGTTTCAGTGAATTCAACACCAAAATCATCTGGAACAAGACCTTGATCATTCGCAGATGAAAAAAGTAAAAGCTGTGGCATTGGCAATCCCCTTTGCTACGCGTAACAGTTATCACAATGAATGTATAAGGATCTTCTTTTATTAAAACAAAAAAATTAAAAGAATTCAATATCCACCAATCTCATCCCTACTCCTCCACATTCCCCCCTCCATCTACATATGACGGTATGTTGATATGTATATCGTTATTCTTGAAATGAGTATTGGTGATCGTGGGGGTTGAGGAAGCGGTGAGATGCAGTCCGTAGAATTGGCCGTCTGTTGGTGTGC
>CAYHZE010000086.1:0-4395 GCA_964361015.1 uncultured Candidatus Saccharibacteria bacterium
TCGAAATCTGAAAATTTCGCTACGAAAATAATTGCGCAGTAGGTCTATTTTTATATCCTTCCTTCACGTTTGATTTTGGCAAGCGATTGCTCAACTGCCTCGCGGCGTATTTCATCCTCGTCAATTGCAAAACGGATTTTTGGGACAGGACGCATGCGTAAGGACTTGTTGAGATGTTGCTGGATATGATACACATTTTTTTCGAGTATTTCCAATACGTGCGCGTTATCTCCGTTTAAGAGAGAAAAAAACACAGTGGCGTATCGTAAATCCGAAGAGGTGCGCACGCGCGTAAGCGTGACCAATGAGCCTTCAGGAAATTCCAGTGTTCTGTCAATAATCTTTCCGAGCTCATCCTGCATGAGCATATTTAATTTTTCTCCGCGGGGGACTTTGGACATGATATGTATTTATGTTGCTCCTCGCAATGATAGCTTCGCGGCATTCTTTTACAGTTTTATATTCATATTAAAGCGTACGCTTTACTTTTTCCTCAACGTATATTTCACAGATATCGCCTTCACGGATTGATATAGGGGAGTCCGCTAATATGCCGCATTCGTTGCCTTGCGTGACTTCTTCTACTTCGCGTTTTTCACGCTGGAGTTGAAGAATAGTCGCATTACCCAGCACGTCTTTGCCGCGAATGATATTGGCAAGGGCTTTTTTGTGCGCAATACCCTCATCAACTCTGCCCCCGATTACTTGTTTATTCCCGTCTTTTTTGAAAAGTTTGAGAATTTTAATTTTTCCCAAAACTACGCGTTGTATGATAGGAGGAATCATTTCCTCGATGCGGCTTTTGACTTCATCAAGAAGGTGGTAGATGACATCGCCGCTTACAATATGGATATTTTGATTGTGCGCAAGTTCACGGACAGATGGGTCAATACGCACTTTGAATCCTACGATGGTGATAAGATGTGTTGCCATGGCAAGCTTCACGTCGTCTTCGTTGATATCTCCGACTTCACTTCGGATGATGGCAATGCCTACGGCATCGGATTCCAGTTTTTTAAGGGACTCCTCAAGAGCTTCCTTTGAGCCGACCATATCGCTTTTTAGAATAATGTTAAAGATCAATTTTTCATTTTCTCCGACCACTGCCGCTATTGCGACTTTTTTTGTTTCTTCTTGCAGAGGAGGAAGTTGCTTAAGATATTCTTGCGCTTTTGGTTTGGAGGAAAATGCGAGAAAAGGTTCTCCGATAGTCGGGACATGGGACAGTCCCGCTACAAGTGCGGGCGATGAAGGCCCAAGATGATCAGTATGCGCCCCCAAAAAGTTATCAAGAATTTTGATTGTCTCAATATTGCGATCCATGACGATGATGTCATGGCGTTTGAGCGTGCCATCTTGCACGAGTAACGTGGCCGAAATTCCGCGCTTGGGATCACGGTGCGTCTCAAGTACTGCGCCAATTGCATTTTTATTGGCAACTGCTTTCAGTTCTTGAAGTTCGGCAAGAAGCACAATCGTCTCAAGAAGCAAATCCATATTTTTGCCCGTGCGCGCGCTTACCTCCACGGACGGCACTTTTCCTCCATATGATTCCACGAGGATATTCTCGCGCGCAAGGTCTTGCTTAACGTGCTCGGGATTTGCTTCCGGCTTATCAGTTTTGTTACATGCGATGACAAAAGGAATTTGTGACTGTTGAATAATTTCAATCGCTTCCTTGGTTTGCGGTTTGATACCTTCATCCGCGGCAATGACCAGAACCGCGATATCGGCAATACGCGCGCCGCGCAACCGGATTTTTGAAAATGCTTCATGTCCAGGGGTATCAATAAAAGTAATTGTTTTATCATTATGTATTATTTCGTAGGCACCTATGTGTTGGGTAATGCCGCCTGATTCCGATTTGACCACGTTTGCTTTGCGATACCAATCAAGGATCGTGGTTTTGCCATGATCAATATGCCCCATGACTACGACGATCGGGGGACGGGTAGCGCTTATAGCATTGGTGTCAGTGTGTTGCTCCATGAGAAATTATTAAATCTGACTTTGCAATAACGTGTACAAGTGTTATAGACATCACACTATAAAATAATACTTTTTCTACCATTCTTCGCTTCGCTCAGAATGACGCAAAGGGGATTCAGTCCGATCTCATAGTGTGATGTGTATAGTACGATTTTTTGAGTGAAAACTTTTAAAGTAGGAGGAGGTGGATACGCAGAGAAAAAATCATCATTACAGTTATTGCAATATCATGCCTACTGTTTGTGCATTATATCTTCAAGAACTTTTTTTTCTTCCGTGGAAAGTACATACTTTGGCTTCCCTGCTTCAATTGATTTTGCATAGAGACGTATGCCCTCGCGCGTATAGAGGGAGGAAAGAATAATGCCCGTATTCGTGCGGTCGAGTAATACAAGGATAAAACTATTATCTCCACCCGTGTCTTGAAATGGATTAAAGCGTATAAAACTGATTTTTTGGATGCTTGTAGTAGCAACTTTTTCCAAAATATCAATACGCGGATCAAGCTCCTCGAATTTTGCCTCAAGCCGCGCGGTGCGGCGCATGAGATCTTTCGCATTATTTTCTTCAATGCTCATTCCTGTTTCCCCGAAGAATCGTTTTATTTTTTTGCGCATATCAAATAGAAACCAACCGCCTGTAGCGCTTGCGGCCATAAGTAATAAAAAAAGCACTATAAATTGATAGCTCAAAAATCCATTCATATGAGGTTATCTCCAGTGATTACCATATCATAATTCATGGTAATTATCAATCAAATAAATCGTAACCCCTCACACTTCTTATTTTCCCCTTTATTTTATTTTTTTGTCATTCCCGCGGAAGCGGGAATCCAGACCAATCAAACCTAGAAAAAAACCTAGATTCCCGCTTCCGCGGGAATGACATAGTGTGAGGGGTTACTTCTCTATCGAACTGCAGACATCCTTGCCACGTTGGTTTCTTTGTGTCTAATTTATGGGGTCAGGGTCATGATGAGGATTAAAGCTGATAATGCCTTAATTTTATCACTGTTGTGTTCAAAATTACAGAGTTTTCGGACGGTCTGGCGAGACATTACCGATTTTGGAAATAGGTTCTAATTTGGTACAATAAATACACCAATAAAATAAACCCAAGCGATTCTTAAGAGTTGCTTGGAAACCGCCGACTAATACGGGTTTGATATAGGAATTGATTTTTTATGAAATACATTTTTTTTATTATTATCACAGTGGGAATTGTGTGGGGAAGCGGCGCGGTTTTATTTAATCGCATGCATCAGACTGGCGAATTCCTTGCGGGTAGCGTGATGCCTGCCGAAGTTTCTGTAATACCGACATTAAGTCCAGTTCCAGAAAAAACTATAGAAGAACGTATACAAGAAGCGCGGGAGAAATCATCTGATATTAAAGGCGTGTATATGACTGCTGGAGTTGCCAATGATGCAGGCGCGGGAGCCACGCGGCTTCGTAACGAAATTATCCGCATTGCCGATACTACAGAAATCAATGGTATTGTGATTGATGTGAAAGAAGTATGCGGGCCGGAATACGATCAACAGCGTCTCAAGAAACTCATTGACGAGCTTCATGCCAAGCATATTTGGGCAATTGCGCGTATTGTGGTGTTTAAGGACGTGTCGCAAATCAATGTGCATCCTGCGTGGTATCTGAAACGCGCCGCGCGAAAAGCGGTATCAGATCAGTGCGCGAATAAACTTCATTTGCGGGCGAAAAATCCTGACAGCAGTAAATCCGATGCGGTGTTTTGGCGTGATAATAATGGCGGGTATTGGCTTGATCCGGCATCGCCTGAAGTACAAATGTATATCACGAATTTTTCCAAAAAAATTATTGATCTTGGATTTGACGAGATTCAGTTTGATTATATCCGGTTCCCTTCGGATGGCGACGTAGGAAAAGCGCAATTTCCGGTGTGGGACGGCAAAAAACCTAAATTCATGGTTATGAGAGATTTTTTTAAACTTCTCCACGCGGCATTAAAAGAACATAAGCCAGACATTATCTTATCCATAGACATGTTCGGATATGCCGCGATTCGCGAAGGGGATGTGGGGATTGGCCAGCGATTGGAAGATATTGGCAATAGTTTTGATTATGTATCATTTATGGTATATCCATCGCATTATTATAGCGGACTCACGCTTCCGGCAGACATAGAGCATAATTTTCCTGCCATCAATTATGATAAGCGTATGGTGAGAATTCATCCGGATGTGACAGTGGGTCGTTCACTGCAGGTAGCCAAAAATTTTATTGATAATGTTGTTGCGAGCTCAAGTATCGCCACGTCAACACCAATAGTGGTCACTGATGATGCCCCGCAAACTCATCTGCGTTTGCGTCCATGGCTTGAAGATTTTTTTCACGAGGCAGACAGGGTTGCGGGCAGGCCGTATGGCGC
>CAYHZE010000087.1:0-4388 GCA_964361015.1 uncultured Candidatus Saccharibacteria bacterium
ACTCAATATGGCCTATCCACTCAATGTTCGGTAACCTTTAATGTGGACTAGAACGTAGTATTGCTCGGCATTATAATTTTGGGTATAATAATAGCATTCTACTTTTTTTTCTCTGGATCTTCATCAGAAGGCAAAGCGCGTTTTTCCACGGTCTGCTTTCCTGTTCCGTGCTCGCAATAATAACTCTAGGACTTACGCATTTTACTCCTCCCCTTGCATAAGGGGAGGTCGGGAAGGGGTATGAGCGAGCAGAGGAATACCACCCCTAAACCTCGCTCCTCCATCAGGAGGGGAATAAAAGACGCAAGTGCGTAAGTCCTAAACTCAAACTATTCAAACATATGAATTACTTCAAACATACAAAAGGATTTACCCTCATTGAACTCTTGGTGGTCATTGCCATCATCGGAGTTCTTGCAAGCGTAGTTCTGGCAAGCGTAAATACCGCGCGATCAAAATCGCGCGACGCGCGGCGAATTGCTGATTTTGGACAAATACGGCTTGCTCTTGAATTTTATTACGACAAATACGGAGCCTACCCCGGCCCTGGAAGCACTGCAGTGTGTAATGATACAGCAAATCAACATCTCGACGGTTGGTGCCGTGATACGCGCCACAACAATGGTGCAGAATCAATCACCAATTGGATCCCCGGCCTCCAAGAATTTCTGCCCTCCATGCCGCATAACCCCAAACCTTATTCGCCCCGAGGGGCATCGCCATACCATTATTGTCTTGGCGGAGGAACATGTGTTAATTTGGGCACAAATCAACAATATTTTCTTTTCACTTCACTTGAAAATGATACGCCCCAGACATGCGGGGGTGGAGCCGTATATCTCTGGTGGAATAGCGTAAATACCTGCGCATGGTGGGGTGCGGGATTGTATGTGATAAAAGTTTTCTGATACACACGCGCTCTTGACAGCACATATAAAACCGCTATACTTAGCATACTGATTGATTCTTTCCTGCGGTCCGTTGAGAAACGGGCCGTTTATTGTCAAGCGAGTGAGTGGAGTGCGAACGTCTTCGTTTGCATTTCCGAGCGAGCGCAGACATCAACGTAATCTTTATTAAAAATTAAAGTGCAAAGCGCAAATCTAAAAGCAACAACACAAAACAAAAAAATGATGATGAAGTTTTGAGCTGTAATTTTTATTTTTTCACTTTTCGCTTTACATTTCTTCTATGATGGACATCAAATCGTTCACACAAGCAATCCAGCAAATTGCCGATGAAAAGGGCATCTCAAAAGAAAAGATATTTGAGACTATTGAGATGGCATTGGCGGCGGCTTATAAGCGCGACTACGGTAAGCGCGGACAGATCATTCGCGCCACGCTTGATCCGGCAAGCGGAAAAGTAAACATGAAACAGATCAAGATCGTAGTAGATGGAAGTATGATCAAATCGGAGGAAGAAATCGCGGCCGAAGAAGAAGCATACGTCGGAGGCGCCGGGCGCGAAGGTGAAGAAACGGAAAAAACAATCGCACGGCGGGAGGCGCGGCTTGAACAGGAAGAAGAAGAGCGGCAAAGGGCGCGACGGGAAGGCACACTGCAAGGAGAAGACGAAGGGGAAAGAAAAGTGCGCTTTAATCCGGAAAAACATCTTATGATAGAAGAAGCAATCGCCATACAAAAAGATGTCAAGCCCGGCGACGAACTTGAGTTTGATTTGCCTCACCAAGATGAATTTGGCCGCATCGCGGCGCAAACCGCAAAACAAGTTATCATACAACGTGTGCGCGAGGCGGAGCGGGAGGCGGTTTTTGATGAATATAAAAACCGCGAAGGCGAAATTGTCAACGGACTCATCCAACGTATTGAAATGCGCGCGGTTTTTGTGGATATTGGCAGGGCGGTGGCCGTTCTCCCTCCGGAAGAACAATTGCCCCAGGAGCATTACTCTCCCGGACAGCGCATGAAATTTTTACTTTTGGCGGTAGAAAAAAATCCTAAAGGCCCGGGGGTATTTTTGTCGCGATCACACCCGCGGCTGTTAAAAAAACTCTTTGAAATGGAAGTGCCGGAAATCGCATCCGGTATTGTGGAAATTAAAGCGATTGCCCGGGAGCCGGGATCGCGATCAAAAATCGCGGTGGCAAGCAGTGAATCGGGCGTGGATCCGGTAGGATCGCTCGTGGGCCAAAAAGGAGTGCGCGTATCCACGGTGATTCAGGAACTCGGTGGGGAAAAGATTGACGTGATTGAGTGGTCCGAAGATGCAAAAGAATTCATTGCCCACGCGCTTTCCCCTGCCAAAGTGCTTGAAGTTGCCATCAACGAACACCGCAGGGAAGCATACACCACCGTGCCGGAAGAACAGTTGTCCCTTGCCATTGGTAAAGCCGGACAAAACGTGCGTTTAGCGGCTAAACTGACGGGTTGGAAAATAGACGTGCGCGCGCCAAGAGCAGAGCCGGTTCAGGCAGTGGAAGAAACATTAAAAGAGGCCGATTCCGCACCTGAAATGCAAGAAAATCTTACACCGGCTGAGACAGAAACGCCAAAATCATAAATTGAAGCTGTTGGAAAATACCTCAAAATAATTTTGAATGAGGACTTACGCATATACTTCCTCCCCTGAAGCAAGGGAGGGGCGAGGTATGCGTGGGGCGTATCAATTTTTTCTTTAGAGCCTATCTCAAAAATAGCTTTCGTAACGAAAATCTTGAATTTCGAGCGAAAACCGTAAAGATTGAGGAAGGTTATCGGTGATAACCTGACGAAATCTGAATGGTTTGTAGCCGAAATTCAAGATTTGCAGTAGAAATGGATTTTTGAGATAGGCTCTAGGTTCTTGCCCTCACTCATACCACCCCTAACCCCTCCTAAATTAGGAGGGGAATAAAAAACAAAATCTGTCTCCTCCCCTAGGATAGGGGAGGTTGGGAGGGGTATAGGTGAGGCTTATTAATTTTTTCTTTAGGTTCTTGCCATCACTCATACCTCCCCTAACCCCTCCTATATATAGGAGGGGAATAAAATACAGGTAGATAAAATTATCCACTAACATCACCCTTATGTTACTCTTTGCCATCATAACAGCATTTGCGGCAATTGTATTCGCGATAACTCTTATTTATTTTGTCAAACAATATCCCACCGGCACGGGCGCGCAAATCGAAATTTGGCAGGCGATCAAACAAGGCTCACGCGCATACCTTAAACGTCAAAATTATACCGTAAGCGTGGTCGCCATTATTCTCACTATTATTCTTGCGTTCACATTCGACATGGCAACCGCGATTGGTTTTCTTATTGGCGCCATAGCATCTGCCCTTGCCGGATATCTCGGCATGATGACCGCGGTTGATACAAATATCCGCACTACCGAGGCCGCAAAATCGGGACTCGCCCGCGCATTTCGCGTGGCATTTTTGGGCGGATCTGTCACTGGTTTTCTTGTCGTAGGTTTGGGCCTTATTTCTGTATCTCTTTTCTATGCGGCTACGCAAGACATCCAATCACTTGTCGGCCTCGCATTCGGCGGCTCCCTCATTTCCGTATTCGCGCGCCTCGGCGGAGGTATTTTTACCAAAGGCGCTGACGTAGGCGCTGACTTGGTGGGAAAAGTGGAAGCAGGTATTCCCGAAGATGATCCACGCAATCCCGCGGTCATTGCCGACAATGTCGGCGACAATGTCGGAGACTGCGCAGGTATGGCAGCTGATCTTTTTGAAACATATGCAGTCACCATGATTGCCGCCATGTTACTTGGTTCTTTGCTTGTTCCCGGAAACTCCACATTAACCGTCTTACCGCTTTTCATTGGTGGCATTGGCATTATTACTTCTCTGTTTGGGACATTTCTCGTACGCATCGGAGAAAAGAAATCCATCATGGGGGGGCTTTACCGTGGCCTTATCGGCGCATCGGTTGCCATGATTGCGTTATTATGGCCCGCACTTTCTTCCGTGCTTGAACGTCCTGTGGTAAATGCTTATTATCTCTCGGCATTAGTCGGTATTTTCGTTACCGCGCTGATGGTAATTGTAACCGAATACTATACATCAAAAAAATTCCGCCCGGTCAAGACAATTGCCCGCTCATCACTCTCCGGGCATGGCACAAACATCATTATGGGCCTTGCGTTCTCTATGGAATCAACCGCGCTTCCGGTTATCATTATTTCTGCCGGCATGCTTATTGCATTTCTTTCCGCGGGACTCTATGGCGTGGCGCTCGCCGCCGTATCCATGCTTTCTATGGCAGGCATTATCGTTGCCATTGATGCATTCGGCCCTATTACAGACAACGCCGGCGGCATTGCGGAAATGGCCGGATTGCCAGAGCATGTACGCGCAGTCACCGATCCTTTGGATGCTGTCGGCAACACCACTAAAGCAATTACCAAAGGATATGCAATCGCATCTGCCGGAC
>CAYHZE010000088.1:0-4315 GCA_964361015.1 uncultured Candidatus Saccharibacteria bacterium
GCACCCGGTTTGCATCCGGGTGGCGGGAGTTCGATTCTCCCATGGTCCACCAAATGCGAAAAATCACTTTTTAATATAACTAAGTTTAATTTGATGGGATGTTAAAGGCTCCAAAAATCCACGCGCCTTCTCTTGAGAAACTACCCACCCTCGGCTACCCTATTATCTATGCAGCTCAAATTTATGGTCGGATCCAACATTTAACCTCAGGTGTTCTGGCGTCATGAGCTGGAAAAGGAGATAGCCTATGGGAAAATTGGGACAGTCACGATTGATTTTTAAAATCGTGACTGTCCCAAAAAAGATTACATGACTGTCCCAATTTTCCCCAATTTCCACTTGTCCCAATTTCCACTCACCGCCTTATGACTCAATAAGGAAAGCCACAGCAGAGTATGCTGTGGCTTCACTATTTTAAGAAAGAGTTGCTGTACACACTTCGCGGGCAACACTCTTGCGGCAGTAGGCAATCGCGCAGGACTCCTACTGCCTATATGAACTAAAACCCATGCGGGTTTTATGGAGCAAGGCAGTATCCCGCGCCTTGCACCGCGCCCTTGGCAACGATGTCATCCTCGTCAACACCATCACCACTGACGCCGACACCGCCCAGCAGTACGCCGCCGCCAGACACGCAATTGGGCGTGTTATGCGGATTGGAGTAGATGGGCTGCCCACCGGCAAATGTAATGATGCCGTGATGATACTTGCCCACAGCATCATCACTGTGGTGGCCGTTTCCCGGGCGAAACGGATTACTGTTCCCGATACCGTATAGAGGTCCCGGTCCGGTATCCGAACCCACGGGTCCGACACCCGTACCACCATCAGGCCGCGCAAGCAGCCCCACGATCTTGCTGTCCAGCGCGAGTTCCGCGCTGCTGAACGCCATGCCCGTGTAAGCCTTGGCTATGGCGATTTCAATGCTGCCCCGCCAGGCATCCGAACCCATGGGGTGCTGCGGGGTGCCGCCCGTGTCTGTCGCGCGGATAAACAGTAGCTTACCCTCGCGGTCAACGACCGCGCACCACATCTTGGTGTGATGCGATACGGGCCGGAGATTGGACGGGGTTGCGTTCGCAGTAGCCCTGCACGCCGCGTACACATCGTCCGGTTCGGGCGCAAGCGCCTCATGCGCTACTCCGGTGCCGAACGCGGACCCACACAACAGCATCGTCGCCACCACTACCAACCACATTTGTACTCGATACATACTTACCCACCTCCAATAAATAAGAGCGGTTTGAGCCCGTCCGCAAGACATTTTGCGGGATTCGGACTACTACAGGTAGTATACTGGGCGCGGCGTTTCTGTCAAGTGTCCGCGGTAATGTACAGGCACATTACCGCGACAACTTGACATATTCCACTAAGACATTATAATACAATAAGTTATTTCACCTTAGCTTCTAAGATGGCAGCACGCTTCAGTTCGCTGCCCTCAGAAGATGGGTTGCGGGTTGGAGTGTGTTGCTCTGGAAAGAGCAGCGATGCAAGAGGAGCGCTACAATCCACACCCACGAAGAATTTATTGGGAGGCACTAGAAAGAGAGCCGGACGCTTCGGTTATTGAGGCGACCAACAAGCTTTGTAACGAACTGGGCATGATGTTCCGTCAGGCGCAATGGGAAGCGTATGATTCGTATTGCGCCTGGGAAGCGAAGAGGACAGTAGCGGCTGAGGAATTGAAGTAGCCCGAGAGAAGGAGAGTAACTGCGCGAATTTTCAAATACCCACGACGAGCGAATTGCTGTCGTGGGTTTTGTGTCTGGAGAAGAACATGACGAATCGTACGCACTATTACGAGACGAATCATAAAGTCAGAAGCTGGTAGTGCACATGGACAATCTCGTGATCAAGAGGGTATTTTGTTCTTGTTGATAACTTGATGTCATTTGGCAACAGTCCCATGATGTCTGCGCTCGCTCGGAAGTGCAAACGAAGACGTTTGCACTCCACTCACTCGCTTAACAATAAAAAATTGATTGTTGAGGTTATCTCAAAATCAACTTTTTCATACAATGAACTTGATGTTTCTCAAAGAATAATGCCCGATACGAACGCAACCATCCATATGCACCAGGCAGGAATTGCATAGCACCTAAAATATTCCTCAAATCTTCCGCCAATCATCACCGCCAAAAGTGCCCACATGAAATGGATAGCCATGATCAACAATGAAAAAAAACCTGAAATGGTATGGATATTTAATGTCAACTCCGTAGTTGCCATCACGCATAAAAAGATAGTACCACTGATATCGGCGGCAAGGCCGACTCCAAAAACCCAGATCATCCATGTCCGAAATGTGTTTTGAGATACATACGCCCAGATAGCAAGGGTATAAAAACACAAAGCAGAAAAGAATAAAAATTCTAACGCACGCATAGCTCCTCCCCTTCTTTTTTACCAGTATTGGTTGAATGCGCCTTGTTTTGCCAGTTCAAGCATTTCTTTTTGAAACTCATCGCCATGTAAATCTTTGGCAGTCCAATTCCGATCGCGAAGTTTAATATGCACCATCTCATGAAGGATTGCCATACTGACACACGTCTCACAATCTTTCGCATATAGTGAAATGCCCATTGAAACCTTTTCGGGCTCACCTTCATAGTGAGTAATCCGTGTTCCGGCCACCTGTAATTTACTAATAGTTTCATCCCACTTAACTATCACGTTTTCAATTGGCAATTTGCCGGAGAAATGCATGGTATTGAACCGATAGTATTGAAAAAGCAAAGCCGGATCACTCACAACAGTATCTTCGGCAAGACACGCGCCCGCGCTAAGAAACAGGCACATAAACAGGATCGCAAACCGTTTCATTGGAGTTTTCCTTTTCTGTTAATCACGTTTATTCTCAAAGATCAAAGTATTTCTTGCAAAGAATAATATCCTTTTATGGAATCGCATGTCAATTGCTATTCAAAAATCTATCTATGAAATCCCAAATCCGCGGGATTATCATCGCCCGAAATATGAGCGATCTTGCCGCCTTTTAATTCAAACTCATGGCGGAGGTTTGCTACAACGTGTGCAAGTTCAATTGTCTCGGTCGCCACTTCATTTTTGATATGTCCTTTTGACCAATATGCAATAACAAGATTGCTATCACCAAATACGCGCATTACTTGTTCTTTCAATGCAAGCATGAGCGCGTATTTGCATGCGAGCAGTTCGCCGTAATTATTTGTCACGTTGCCGGCAATCAAATGTTTGCCATGGCGATTGATATGTTTTTTGGGCAAAATCGCATCCAAGAGATTTTGGCCTTTTTCATCCGTCACGCTTATTTCCACTCCCTGCCCGCGTCCGGTTCCCGCATCAAAATAAATGCCTTGAGCGAGGCGTTTTTTTATTGAATAATCTGCTCCGTCTTTGAGCCAGTCTTGAGCCTCTTTTTTTGTTTTAAATCCTTTATATTTCGCGTCCGGCTTACCCGAAACAATTTGTTTGCAATCATCCCAATTATCCGTGACGCCGATGATGCCCGTATGAGCAATCAAGTAAGCATAATATGTTGTTGATTTCATGATATAAATTGGCGCCTGCATTAAAGGCACGTTGGATCAATGGAGACGGTAAAAACAGCAGATGGATTATTTTTATTATAAAAAGAAAATTGCGTGGCGATGCCATAGCGGGGATCGATCAAAGAGGTTTGGCGAGGTGCGATTGCCGGATATAAAAATCCTTTTTCTTGTTTTGGATCATACGGACCGAGACGCGGGATGACATCCTGATCGCTCGTATTTTGTATTTCCACCACACAGTCGGTTTCGTTTGTCACCGTAATATCCGCAGGGTTAAACAACCCTTGTTCATAGCGCACGATTGCATGAATATCATTATTTTCTTCTCTCTTGACCGTATTGTTTTGCGCGGGCGTTGCCCAAGGCGTCTGGAAAGGAATGGAAGATGGAGAGGGTGATGCATTCTGTACAAGTCCCCTCTCTTCAATTTTTTTTCCCATTGTGACATAAAACAATATCACAACGAGTGTAAAAAAAAGAATAATTGCGAAAAAAATTATATTTTTTTCAGTTGACAATGGATTCATCAATTGTTATAATAGACTCGTCTTCTTATATCCAAGATATAATTGCGTCACTCGGACGAAATGAAAGTAAACTTTCATTTCGCTTCTCGCTAGCAATTATAACTTTTTTGTTGCAATTTCTAAATTTTGGTTTCGACAACGCATAAAATTATTGCGCCACTATTTTTTCTATTTCAATTTCCGTCATGTGCTGGCGGTGCCCTGCTTTTTTATGATAGCGGGTTTTGGGATGGTATTTAAATACAATAACTTTTT
>CAYHZE010000089.1:0-4275 GCA_964361015.1 uncultured Candidatus Saccharibacteria bacterium
ATGCAATCAAGAAGCTCGTTTGCAGGCTTGATATGAGATGACGCGCCCGTTCTTTATTGTCTCGCATATACTCCTGGAACACAGGCAAAATTGCCGCACTTCCCGCACCAAGCAAAAAAAGCGTTGCTATGAAATCGGGAATTTGGAATGCCGCGAAATAAATATCAAGTTCACGCCCCGCCCCGAAATGGGACGCAAGCAGACGATTACGCGCCATGCCGAGCAATCGGGATATTAGGGCGGCAGACCCGATTAAAAGCGCGGCCGCGTGCACCGATGAAACTGATCCGTTATATTTTAATAGTCTTTGAATCATGGGACATAATCCTCAACTAAACGAACAGGCCGTCTCAATAACATTCTGGCTGATTTTTCTAAATTTTGGTAGCCATTGGTTCTTGAGTGGTTTGGCATACTTAAACTAGCCTATTCCCTGTGGTATTGGTGCATAGTTCTTGATTATATCTCTTTCCCGAAAAAAAACACAATATGAGACTGTAGAAGAATATCTTCCACGGTGTCATTGCGAGCGTAGCGAAGCAATCTATAACGCCGAGAGAGAGATTGCTTCGTCGCTACTGCTCCTCGCAATGACAACTTCTAGGCATTCTTCTACAGTCTCAATATAGAATGGCTGTGTACAAAAAGATGATATCCTTGTTGCGTCATGAAGCGTTCTATGGTAGGCTAATATAGCCTATAATGAGCGCGGGTTTATAGATATGACAAAACTTTTCTCAAAATTTTTAGGTAAAATCCTTGCAAATGCCGTAGGACTTTACGGCGCGTCCTATTTTCTTCAGGGAGTCATTCTCACTGGAGGATGGCAAGGACTTGCTATCGCGGCAGTTGCATTGGCAATCCTCCATACAGTCCTTCGTCCCATTCTCAAAATTATCACCGCCCCCCTTGTTCTGATTACCTTCGGCCTTTTCACCATCATCATCAATATCGCCATTCTTTGGGTGGCAGATCACTATCTTACCCAAATCGCATTCACCGATTTTTATTCCCTTGCCCTTACCGCGATCATAGTCACGATAGCAAATATTTTTATATAAATGAATTTAATGTAAGATTGCCGCGGTTGCGAAGTTTATCCCGAGCAGAAGCGAAGGACTCCCTCGCAATGATAAACTTTTTTTCTACAGCCTCAACTTGAGACTGTAGAAAAATACTCGAAACCTGTCATTGCGAGGAGTCTTCGACGAAGCAATCTAACATTTCGAGATAAAGATTGCTTCGCTACGCTCGCAATGACACGATGCGGGATATTTTTCTACAATCTCAACTTAGTATTTTTCCGCATTCTATTTTCTACTTTCTATTTTTTTCCTATGCGTACTATCATCAACATTGTGCAAATAATCATTTCCGTCCTTCTCATCATAGGCATTTTAATGCAACAGCGGGGAGGCGGACTTTCCACTGTATTTGGCGGTGACGGAAGCGTATATCGCACACGGCGCGGCGTTGAAAAAATAGTTTTCATCGCCACCATTGTACTTTCCGTCCTTTTTTTCCTCACCGCATTCCTGAATATCTATCTGCGGCCATAACGACTGATATATCTGCGTGGCATAAGAGCAAACTCCCCATGAATCTATTTGCTCAATTAAAGAAATATATATCGCAATTTTTAATATCCCGAAAGACCAGTGGACTTGGGCGATTTCATATACGTAAGATTTTTTACCTGCCAAAAATTTCCACAAAACAAGAAATGCGGTTTTTTCTTCTTTTAATAGTGATCGTTTTTGCGAGCGGCATTACTCTCGTAAGCCGTTTGTATCTTCAAATGACAATACCTGTTCCCCGCGTAGGTTCTTCCTATACCGAAGGAATGTTGGGAGATCCGCGCGCCATTAACCCTCTCTATGCATCGCATGATACAGATCGCGATATTTCCCGCCTTATTTTTTCCGGACTTTTTACCTATAACGGCAGTGGCGTCATTGAACTCGATTTGGCAGATAACCTTGATGTAAGCTCGGATGGAAAAATATATACCGTGACACTCAAAAAAAATCTGCAATGGCATGATGGCGAGCCACTGAACGCCGATGACGTTGTATTTACCATCCATACCGTTCAGAACGGGCAATTTCGAAGTCCGTTGCGCAGTGATTGGCAGGGAGTCAGTGTTGAAAAATTGAGTGATGATTCAGTGCGCTTTTCTTTGCGCGCGCCATACGCCCCGTTTATTGAAAATTTAACGCTTGGCATTATACCTCGGCATATTTGGCAGAATGTAGCGCCGGAACAAGCGCCTCTCCATGAGGCAAATCTCAAACCAGTGGGATCCGGACCGTATCGTTTTGATCAGATGAGACAGAATAAAGATGGATCTATTGAGTGGTATCAAATCATGAGAAATTCAATGTATCATCGTTCGGGTCCCTATATTCAAAAAATCATATTTCAGTTTTTTACAAACGAAGATGAATTATTTGCCGCATGGCGCAGGGGTATTATAGACGGTTTTGGGGATGTCTCGCCCCGCCGCGTTGCCGAAATAAATCCTGAAAAATCATTACTTTTTTCATTAAATATGCCTCGCGTATTTGGCATTTTTTTCAACCCTAAACGATCTTCGGAACTTGAAAACATTATTATACGTCAAGCAATCGCGTATGCCATTGACCGCAATGAAATTATTCAAGATCGACAACAAAATAAAGCAGTACTTGCCCAGAGTCCTCTGCCGTGGCTTGGTGTTGGAATCACCTCCCTGGTCTATACGCAAGATCTTGAGCGCGCGCGGTCTCTCTTGCGTCAAGCTGGATGGAAAGACTTTGATGGTGATGGTATGTTAGAAAAAGTGCAAAAGAAAAAAACAGCTAAACAACCTGCTGTCACCACGCCACTTCGCTTTACCCTTACCACATCTGACTGGCCAGACCTTATGCAGACCGCCATTATTCTCCAACGCCAGTTTAAAAGTGTAGGCATTGATCTTGTCATTGAAAAAAAGACCTATCAAGACCTTGAGTCAAACATTATTCGCCCGCGCAATTTTGAAATACTTTTATTTGGCCACGTGTATGGCTACGAACCCGATCCCTTTGCATTTTGGCATTCAAGCCAGGTAAAAGATCCCGGACTCAATATCACGTTTTTTTCTGATAAAAAAGCGGATACATTACTTGAAGATATCCGCAAAACAGATAATACTGAAATTCGCAATCTCGCATATCGCAATTTTTCCGACATCATTGTAAAAAATCTTCCCGCAATATTCCTATTCTCCCAGGATTATCTTTATGTTCTTCCCAATGATATTGCCGGCGTTTCTCCTGTGAAAATAGCTTTTCCGTCAGATCGTTTTAATGAGATTAACACATGGCATCGTTCTGTAACGCGCAAGTTTATATGGACTCAATAGCGCTTGCAAAAAAATGATCTATATGATATAGTGGGAAATACCAACACTGTCTCTTTGTTTTCTTTACCTATGCATGTTCTTCTTTTATAATATGGAGGAACACTTAAAAAATCCTCTTTTACTGTGTTTTTTGTGTAAAATTTACATACTATTAGGACTTACATGTTTGGTTCCTCCCTTGCACCAGGGGAGGCGAGGAGCGAGATAAGGGTGAGGAATAAGATATGGAGTTTTTATCCCTCACTCCTACCACCCCTAACCCCTCCTAAGATAGGAGGGGAATAAAAGACGCAAACGCGTAAGTCCTAACCATAATGGCATGTGTAAAAATAGGCGGCCGTGGCGAAACGGCAGACGCGCTAGCTTCAGGAGCTAGTGAGAGCAATCTCGTGGAGGTTCAACTCCTCTCGGCCGCATCAGTCATTTTTTTAGATGTATAGAAATACGTATATTTTTTATATATCTCTCATGTTCTATTATTAAAAATTAATTATTTTAAGAGCTACTCTTTATTATATTTTTTCACGCGTGTGATTTTATATTGGCGAGTTACTCGATTTTTTATTTAGTTATGAAAACATCATATCAGCGCAATACGCCTACTCGACAGTCCGGCGGAATTGCAAGATCCAAGGGAAGAGAACGTCCGGGGCCGGCACGCCGCAGTCTTTCTCATGTCAGTATGAATCGCGTAGATCAGCCGGCAAATGTACTACGATTTATTCCTTTTGGCGGATGCGGAGAAGTAGGCAGAAGTATGTATGTTTATGAATATAATGACGATATCGTCATTATAGATATGGGACTGCAATGGCCGGATGAAAATATGCCGGGCATTGATTATCTCATTCCAAATGTTGAATATCTTAAGCCCAGAAAAAAAAATATCC
>CAYHZE010000090.1:0-4216 GCA_964361015.1 uncultured Candidatus Saccharibacteria bacterium
GGGGTATCAGTTCCTCCCCTTGCATAAGGGGAGGTTAGGAGGGGTATGAGTGAGGGATAGAACTTAATATAACGTTTTTGCCCTCATCCATACCTCCCCTAACCCCTCCTCTATGAGGAGGGGAATAGAAAAACTATCCTCATTTTATGCCCAATCTTATCCACGCAAAAAAATCACTAGGTCAGCATTTTCTCACCTGCCCATGGGTAATATCGGACATGATAGAGGCAGCACAGCTCTCATCTTTAGATACGGTACTTGAAATTGGCCCTGGAACAGGCGCACTTACGCGTCCATTGGCAATACGGGTAAAAAAAGTAATTGCCATAGAAAAAGACGAAAAACTTGCCCACGCCTTGAAACGCGATCTCGCATCTCAAAATATCAACAATATCACTGTTCTTCAGGGCGATATCTTAACCCACGTGCCAACATTGCCAGCAGGATATAAAATAGTCGCAAATATCCCCTATTATCTCACCGCTCGTCTACTGCGCCTTTTTCTGGAAAAACAAGAAAAAAAGCCAAAAAGTATAACACTTACCATTCAAAAAGAAGTGGCAGAGCGTATCATGGCACAACCTCCAAATGAAAATTTACTTGCCCTTTCTGTCCAAGTTTTTGGAACACCGCGCATCATCGCAATAGTTCCTGCTTCCTGTTTCTCCCCAAAGCCAAAAATAGATTCCGCTATTATCAGCATATCAGACATCTCCGATATATTTTTTACTTACCATAATATTAAAAAAGACGCATTTTTCAGGTTGCTTCACCTTGCATTTACCCAAAAAAGAAAAATGCTTATCAACACCCTATCTCATATTGCTTCAAAAAAAGATATTGAATATGCTCTTCGCACAATCGGCGCCAATGCTCGCGCACGACCCCAAGAGCTTCAAAAAGAACAATGGGCTTTACTTGCGACTATATTGCAAAAAGTTTCTTAAATCTATCGGGTGATATATATAGGACTTACGCGTTTGAATCTTTTTTTTGCATAAGGGGAGGCGGGGAGCGAGGTATGAGTGAGTAGGGGAATACCACCCCTAACCCCTCCTGCATCAGGATGGGAACAAAAAGCAATGCTCTGTTTATAACTCTCCGCATAAATCTGTGGATAACTTATGATTATCCCTTTCTGTACGCATATATTGTATAATGAAGGCAATCACCAATGATGTGGGATAAAAAAACATTCAATCATAGCGGGTTTGGAGCGACACCGGTCGTGTTTATTTTGGTTCCTTTGATTTCATTGGGAGGTTTTCTTTTGTTTTCAACATTGCGCAGCACGCATGCACCTGAAATAAAGCCTATTGCTATGCAAGAACGATCCCCCAAAGATGATCTATCCGTTGATTCCGACCAAGACGGGCTTAAAGATTGGGAAGAACAAATCTATGGCACAAATTCCCATAATCCCAATACCGATGGAGATGAGATAAAAGACGGCGATGAAATTGCGCAGAATCGCGATCCCCTCAAACTAGGTCCGGATGATTACTTAACCAAGAAAGATACTTCACTGTCTTCTCCTTCTTCAATTGACGATAGACAACAACAAAATCTTACAAAAAGACTTGCTGAAGTGTTTGGGACAGATTATCTTCTTAATCTCGTGCAAGATCCTCAAAGCCAACCAGATGTGGATGCTATTGCGGATAAAATGGCGCAAATAACTCTTGACCAGCCACTTTTCCACGCCCCCGCCATGACCGCCAGTGATATTATCATCTCTCATAATGCCACTCTAGGTGATGTGGCGCAGTATATAAACCAATTCAATGCTATTCTCTTAAATCCACTCAAGCCGCTTCCTGATACAAAAAGTATTTCAGATGCCATAGCCAATATCGTTCATACAGAAGACGTGGCTCGTACATCAGCGGCAACAAGTAAATTAGCTATATACATAGAGAAATATGATGGATTTTTTACTGACATAAGAACTATTTCAGTGCCAGAAATTTTTGTTTCTCTTCATCTGGATTATCTCAATACCGCAATTAAAGAACGCGAAGCATTAAAAAAAATACAAAACGTAAAAAGTGATCCCTTTACAGCCCTTTTAGGCTTTCGTGAATATGGGGAAACAACAACAAGGTTTAATGATCTCCGAAAACAATATATTGAATTAGAAATCACTATGGGTATTATTCCTTTACACAAATGATTTTTCCCAATAAAAAAACTCATCACCGAATCGCCTTTTTCTTTCTTGCACTATTTTGCGTTGGCCAGATTGTCATACCCTTTCATTATGCACACGCAATCATTCCTGTCAGTATTGATGCAGATATCAATACTCCTTTGTATGTAATTGGCAACAGTAACACACTCGCTACTCAAGTAGCTGTCAATGCGCTCACTGCCGAGTATGCAGCGACCGAGGCCGCAAAGGCAAAACTGCTTGCAGCTATTGAAGTTGCCAAGGCGGCGGAGATTGCCGCACTTGAAGCCAAATCCTTTCTTGAGCGATACGTCATCTACCCCGCCATACGCGTACTCATTATGACGCTCATTCAAACAATGACCGACGATATCCTGGGATGGATTAAGGGCGATGGGGGACGCGGCGTTGGGTTTGTGAAAAATCTTGAGCAAAATGCGTTCACCGAAGCAAATCTGCAAGCCGGAGAATTTCTTAATCATGTGTCAGGCATTAATCTCTGCTCGGTAGATATAAGCAAGATCATCAAACTCACGATCAATGTGCCCGGGTATGAACATTTAAATCCACAGCTAGCATGCACTCTCAAGGGAATTGTTAATAATGTAGAAAGTTTTTATCAAGATTTTGAGAATGGCGGATGGCCTGCGTTTGTAGGCATTGCGGTTGACTCGCAAAATAACGCGATTGGCGCTTCTATGATTGCCGAAGTCAATTTTGCGGCAAAAAAAGGTTCTGCCGCAAAAGCCCTTCAAGACAGGCTTAATCGGGGGAGCGGATTTAAGGGGGTTACGTTAAAAAAGAAATCAAAGGTTTGTGACCCTCTACCTACATCAGCAGGCACAGGAGATCCATTCCTTGATGATTTAAGATCTCCAGATCCTAATCTTGAAGATCCACTCCTTGATTTTGAATCCACAGACCCTAATCCCAGATCTGTTTGTTATACCCAAGAAGAAGACACCACCCCCGGCGGCGTAGTTGCCGATGCGCTCAATACACAACTTAATCATGTAGGTCTTGATATGGGCATTGCCGAACTTGGCGCCGTGAGTCAGGAAATAGACGGCGCCATCAGTGCAATTATCACCGCACTCATGCAGCGAGTCTTCAAAGAAGCAACAAACTTATTTTAATTTCCGATTCCTCCCCTTGCATAAGGGGAGGTTAGGAGGGGTATGGGTGAGGGATATGAACTTTTTCTTTAGGTTCTTGCCCTCACCCATACCACCCCTAACCCCTCCTGCATCAGGAGGGGAATAGAAAGAGGGTTCCTCCCCTAGCATAGGGGAGGTCAGAAGCGAGGTATGGGTGAGGGAGTATCAAATTTTCTTTAGGTTTTTGCCCTCACCTATACCTCCCCTAACCCCTCCTGCATCAGGAGGGGAAAAAGAAATACAACATGTAAGTCTTACATCTTATGTACAACAACAAGGAATTAAAACAAAAACGTCAAACTCTGCGCAACAACATGCCTCAACCGGAACGGGTATTGTGGTATTACTTAAGGGGAAAAAATCTGAAAGACTATAAATTTCGTAGACAGTATAGTATAGGAAATTACATTCTTGATTTTTATTGCCCAGAGTTAACATTAGCCATTGAGATTGATGGTGATTCACATTTTATTGATACTATGGCTACAGCACACGATCAAAAGCGTGAACAATTTTTAATTAAACAACATATTTATGTTATCCATTTTACCAATTCGGATGTTACCAGAAATATGGACGTTGTGATACATAACATTTCAAAGTATCTTCCTTAGTTCTTGTCCTCATCCATACCTCCCCTAGCCCCTCCTAAATTAGGAGGGGAATAAATCAAAATCTGCTTCCTCCCCTGAAGCAGGGGAGGTTGGGAGGGGTATAGGTGAGGCGTATCAACTTTTTCTTTAGGTTCTTGGCCTCACCCATACCTCCCCTAACCCCTCCTAAATTAGGAGGGGAATAGAAAGAGAGTTCCTCCCCTTGCATAAGGGGAGGGTAGGAGGGGTATAGGTGAGGCGTATCAACTTTTTCTTTAGGTTCTTGGCCTCACCCA
>CAYHZE010000091.1:0-4165 GCA_964361015.1 uncultured Candidatus Saccharibacteria bacterium
ATTGATTATCTCATTCCAAATGTTGAATATCTTAAGCCCAGAAAAAAAAATATCCGAGGCATTATCATTACCCACGGCCATTATGATCATATTGGAGCAATCCCCCATCTTTTGGATAGCCTTGGTAATCCGCCTATGTATGCCACCGCACTCACGCGCGGCATGATTCTCAAACGGCAAGAGGAATATAAATTTGCGCCAAAACCACATATTGAAATTATCACTCCCGAATCACGCGTATCCTTGGGATCATTTGACGTTTCTTTTTTCCATGTGAATCATAATATACCGGACAGTGTCGGTATTGTACTTAAAACACCGGGAGGAACTGCGGTGCATACCGGAGATTTTAAATTTGACCATACGCCCGTCAACGAGCGTCCCGCGGATATTGAACGCCTGACAGAGTTAGGCCGCCAAGGAGTTATGGTCCTTGTTTCTGAAAGTACGGACGCGGAATACCCGGGGCATCAGATTTCGGAAATGGAGGTGCAAAAGTCCCTTGAAGATATTTTCAAAGTCGCAAAAGGACGAATCATAGCGGCGACTTTCTCTTCTCTTTTGACGCGTGTTCAACAGCTTATCTGGCTTTCAGAAAAGTATGATCGCAAAGTAGTTATAGAAGGCTTTAGCATGAAGCAGAATATCGCTGTTTCCCAGGAACTGAATTATATGCAGATCAAAAAGGGAACAATCATAGAAAGCAAAGATTTGCATCGTTACCCGGAGGAAAAAATAACCATTATATGCACCGGAGCGCAAGGCGAAGACCGCGCGGTTCTTATGCGTATTGCAAATAATGAGCACAAAATGATTTCCCTGACGCCAAATGATTCAATTGTGTTTTCTTCATCCGTCATTCCCGGAAACGAGGGGACCATTCAGCGGCTTAAAGATGTGCTGTATAAAAAAGCGGGAAAAATCTATCATAAGGCATCAATGGATATTCATGCAGGAGGACATGCCAAACAAGATGAATTAAAAATGATGATACAGCTTACTAAACCTCAATACTTGATTCCGATTCACGGCAACTACTTCATGCTTCGCTTGCATGCGGATCTCGCGCAAGAAGTGGGTATACCTCACAATCATATTGCTGTTGTGGAAGACGGTGAAATCGTGGATATGACGCATAGTGAGATTAAAAAACTCAAAGAAAAAATCCCCATGGATCATGTCATGGTAGATGGCCTTGGCGTGGGTGATGTCAAAGAGGTGGTGCTACGCGACCGCCAACATTTGGCTGAAGACGGCATTTTTGTCATCATCGCAATTGTGGATTCAAACACCGGTAGGGTGCGTACAAGTCCGGATATCATTTCACGCGGATTTATTTACCTCAAAGAGTCTCAAGACCTGCTCAAAGAAGTCCGCTCCCGCACACGCAAAATAGTGGAAGAAATGACCGTCAGTGGAGCACGCCCTATCAATTGGACCTATGTCAAAGACGCGCTTCGTGAAAAAATCGGCCAATATCTTTTTACCAAGACTCAACGGCGGCCTATGGTTCTGCCGGTGGTGATTGAGGTGTAACTAACATTATAATACAGAACTGACGTATTCTTCCCCTCCTAAAGTAGGAGGGGTTAGGGGTGGTAGGGGTGAGGGATAAAAATTCGTGTCTTTCCTCCCACCCTTACCCCTCCTTTCCTCCCCTATTCTAGGGGAGGAAATAAAAGTAAGAGATAAAAACTAAAGATGTTTTATAAAATAAAAACATCCCGCCAATCGCGAGATGTTGGTTCTTGAAACTGAAGTCACAAACCATCCAAATCGCCTGCCTCCACTTTTTGTATAAGTTCTTCCATCGCGTATTGATTGAGGAGATTGGTGAAATATATTTCTACCTGATTGTCATCGTTTTCCTGATCAACCTCCACAATTTTTGATTGTCTCACGATTGCTTCCAATATGCGCTCACCAACCTGATAGAAAAACATAAGTAAAAAATAATCGTGTGTAAGGCCGGAACGATTTTTGAGATTCTCCCATTCCTTCTCATTGACTTCAAGCGTAATTTCAATCGTCTCTGCCATTGGTTCTCCCTTGCCGTATTTATCAATCTCTATCGCGAATTTGATAAATAATGCCAGAATAACCTCTCCAATGTCATTCCCGCGAAAGCGGGAATCCAGACCCTCCTTGAACAAGCCTGGATTCCCGCTTTCGCGGGAATGACAAAAATGTTATACATATGAATTATTTATTAAACTCCATCGCACCCTGCCTCTAGTATTTAAGTACTTCTTTAAGTATAATCCATATATGGACACGAAAAAAGAACGGGCATTAAGCGGCATACAGCCCTCTGGAAAACTCCATATCGGGAACTACCTCGGCGCGATTAAACAATTCGTGGCGCTTCAAAATACCTACGACACATATTATTGCGTGGTGGATGAACACGCCATCACCGTGCCGCAGGACCCAAAAGAATTGCGACAAAACACCCTTGCGATTGCCATGGCATATTTGGCGGCAGGCATTGATCCCAAAAAATCAGTCATGTTTGTGCAGTCTCATGTGCCCGCGCATACCGAACTTGGATGGATTTTGAATACAATGACTCCGCTTGGGGAGTTGGAAAGGATGACACAGTTTAAGGATAAAGTAGGAATAAAATTCGGTTTAAGACAAGCAAAAAAGTATCCCACTGCAGGACCAGAAGAATATGCTAAAAAAGAAATGGAGGATTATGCACACATGATAGAGAATTCTTATGCCGGCCTCCTGAACTACCCGACCCTCATGGCGGCCGACATTCTTCTCTATCAAGCATCCGTTGTCCCCGTGGGCGAAGATCAAGTACAGCATATTGAACTCACGCGATCCCTTGCCAAACGTTTTAATAATCGTTTTGGCGATACATTTACTATCCCCAAACCATTACTGCAAAAAACATCCAGCCGCATCATGGCCCTTGACGATCCCACCAAAAAAATGTCAAAATCCGCCTCAAGCGAATCAAGTTATATTGCGCTCTCCGATACACCCGATCAAATCCACAAAAAAATAAAAACTGCCACCACGGATTCAGGAAAAGAAATTCACTATGACATAAAAACAAAACCTGGCATTTCAAATCTCTTGAGCATTGCCGCTGAATTTTCTGATAAAACAGTCAAAGAGCTTGAAAAAGAATTCTCTGATTCTTCCTATGTCCAATTTAAAGAAGCCGTTGCCGAATATATCATTGCTGGCTTGCAGCCATTTCAAACACACTATAAAGAACTTGAAAAGAACCAAGACGAAGTTATAAAAATCCTCCGCAACGGAAAACAAAAAGCCGAAGCTGTCGCCAATGGCACGCTTCGGGACGTAAAAGAAAAAATGGGTTTTTTGCTTTAGGGCATATCTCGAAGTCCTCATCAGTCTTGGCATCATCGAAGATGCCACGCCCTGAACAATCTTTACTCGCCTCGTGGCTTCAACTACGAGGTGATTCTTATTCTTTGGATAAATAAAACCTCCACTTTTTATCCTTCCACTTCTCCGCATAATCAACTCCTATCCTTTTTCCCCGCCTCACATGACGGGGTTTTATTATTACTCCCCTATCCTCAATCCAAAGACCACTGGCGTGTGTTGCACGCTTAGCATTAAAACGTTTATCAATAACGAAGTATTTAGTAACTCTTCCGGGACCTGACACACCCTCAACCCCGCGAATCAAAATCGCCGCCGGATAATTTTTTTGTTCTGTCACGATATTCACGCAATAGTGCATACCGTAGATAAGATACACATACCAATATCCCGCATGTCCAAACATCACTTCCGTGCGTGGCGTCTTGCCGCGCGATGCATGCGATGCCCTATCTTCCGGCCCCACATACGCCTCAACTTCCGTAATCATTGCGGAAATACTTTTATTCCCCTTTTTGCATACTAAAAATTTCCCTAAGATTTCTTGGGCAACATTTAATGTCGGGCGATTAAAAAATTGTTGAGATAGTACGCGATTCAAAAATGCTCCCATCGGGATTCGAACCCGAGTTTCCGCCGTGAGAGGGCGATGTCCTAGGCCAGGCTAGACGATAGGAGCAAAAAATCCACGGAGATTCCTTTTATCAGAGCATTTGGTGGGCGTACTAAGGATCGAACTTAGGACCTCGTCATTATCAGTGACGCGCTCTACCACTGAGCTATACGCCCTTTGATT
>CAYHZE010000092.1:0-4130 GCA_964361015.1 uncultured Candidatus Saccharibacteria bacterium
AGCATCCTAAATCCAAGAAGTTCTAAGCCGATGATAATCAGCCATGAACCCGGAGTAAATGGCGTAACCAATGCAATAAGGCCTATGAGAACTAATAAGATACCAATTATTTTTTTAACTACCGCTGATTGCATCATATTTGAAAAAATAATTATACCGCTTCCTTATAGTAAGACATTTTTCTGCGATACACGAACTTCCTTATTTCTTCAACTAATATGATAGAGGCGGCAACCGGAATAATGAGCATCCATTCGGCAAACGTCAATGTTGTGGTACGAAGAATTTTTTGCATAAAGGGATTATATATCGCAAGCATCTGCAAAAAAACAATGATCGCGGTGGCTCCCACTAAAAACATATTAGAAAAAGGATTCATCTGAAAAATGGATTTTGATTCGTGCCGGCAATTCCACACGTTAAACCACTGAAAGACCGCGAGTGCGGTAAGCGATATGGTCCATGCCTTGGTGAGATCAACTGCATAATAATTTCTGAAAAGAAAAAGGGTTCCGATCATCATGGGAAGCGCCATAAAAAACATTCTCTGCACCATCAGTTTGTCAATAAGATATTTTTTGGGCCGCTCAAAGTGGCCGTCAAGAAGCCCTTTTTCTTTTGGCTCCATGGCAAGCGCCACATCAAGAAATCCGTCCGTCACAAGATTCAGCCATATGATCTGTGCTGCTAAAATAGGAAGCGGATAGCCAAGCAGTAGGGCGCCTGCAATGGTAAGCGCCTCGCCTATGCTTGTGGAGAATAGATAGAGAATAACTTTTTTGATGGTTTTGTAAATACTGCGACCCTCTTCTATCGCCGCAACGATGCTTCCAAAGTTGTCGTCAAGAAGCACAATATCAGACGCCTCTTTAGCAACTTCCGTGCCAATAGTGCCCATGGCAACGCCGAGATCGGCGGCCACAAGCGAAGGTGCGTCATTTACCCCGTCGCCGGTCATAGCCACCACCTCGCCCCGTTTGCGGTAGCCATTGATAATACGAAGCTTGTGTTCCGGCGTAACTCTGGCAAAAACGGACACGCGGTCAAGGTTTTTATAAAGCTCGTCATCAGACATTGCATCTATCTCCAATCCAGTAAGCGTGGTATCCCCCATGCGGTAAATTCCCGCCTCTCGGGCAATGGCCTGCGCGGTAAATTTGTGATCGCCGGTGATCATGACGACCCGAATGCCGGCATCCGTCGCCCGCTTCATCGCGTCTTTCACCTCCAGCCGAAGCGCGTCTTTCATGCCCGCAAATCCGACAAACACAAGATCATGGATGTCTTCCTGACTGATAATTTCGGGCATATTTTCCTTTACCGCCAATCCAAGCACTCGCAGGCCTTTTTGCGACATAGCGGTAAAAATTGATTCAAGATTCTTTTTATCTTCAGTGGAAAGTTGATGTGAAGAGTGTTCGCTCCATTGTTGTGAGGACAATCCAAAAATAATTTCCGGCGCGCCGACTACCACGAGAAGCGCACGCCCGTCAACGCGATGCACAGTCGCGTGATATTTTGTTTTGTAGTCAAAAGGGACTTCCCCTGTTTTCGGCGATTCCCGTTCCAAATCATCTTTGCGAAACCCGATTTTCTCGGCAAACACAGCCAAAGCGGCCTCGGTGGGATCGCCAAACACTTGCCATCGCTTCTGTTCCGGATTATAAGCCGCATGGGCATTGGCGCAAAACGCGCAAATCTTTCCCACGAAAAGAAGTTCCTGATGATTGGGAGGATCAATACTATGTTCTCCGAGACGAATATCTCCTTTTGGTTCATAGCCAATACCGCCTACTTCAAATAATTTTCCTTCCACATATATTTGTTGAATGACAAGTTCATTTTTTGTGATAGTGCCTGTCTTATCCACCGCTATCACGCGTGCTTGTCCCAATGCCTCAACTGCCTGCAGTTTCTTGACTAAGGCATTCTGCTTTGACATCCTCCACACACCGGTAGCGAGCACAAGCGTTACCACGATCGGCAATCCTTCCGGAATAATGGAAACAGAAAGCGAAACCACGGTGGCAAACATCTCTCGGGAAGATTTGCCGAGCGCTATGCCGACAAAAAAAAGTGTGGCGCTGATGCTTGCCACCGCAACAATAATCAGACGGGAAAGATATTGGATATTTACTTTCAGTGGTATTTCAGTGTCAATCGCCGCAATTTCTTTGGCGATTGCGCCGATAACAGTATTGATGCCAGTAGCGACAACAACCGCCTTGCCGCTCCCGGCAACGATATGCGTTCCCTTGAAAACCATGTTTTTTTGTTCGGTAACGGAGAGCGGATTTCCTTTCAACGCATCGGCGATTTTATGCACCGGTTCGGATTCTCCGGTTAAAGAAGCTTCATCAATAGTGAGATTATGCGAAATGATAATTCTTGCATCTGCCGGTATCTTATCGCCTTCAATAAGCGTGACAATGTCTCCCGACACAACCTCAACGTCGGGAATAATAAATTCCTCGCCATCGCGGAGCACGGTGGCATTTGTCTCCACGAATTTTTTAAGCGCGGAAAGCGTGTGTTGCGCTTTGCCTTCCTGAATAGTTCCCACGACTGCATTAAAAAAAAGGACAAAAAGAATAATAGCGCTGTCAACTATCTCCCCCATTACAAACACGATCAAACTTGCCGCAAGAAGAATATAAATAAGGGGACTTCTGAATTGATGGAAAAAAATATCCACAAGGCCGTCAACATGGGCCTCGGGTAATTTATTAAAACCAGACTCTTCAAGACGGCGTTGGGCTTCTTCTTTCGTTAAGCCATGTTCATGCGAGTCCAACAACTCAAAAATTTCAGAAATTGTTTTAGTATGCCATTGAACTTTTTGCTCCATAAGTCTATTATAGTATACATTATTCATAATTACACTCTTCTGTTCTTTTCTGCAGACTTTTGGTATAAGTAAGTGCGGATTTATATGCAGTCTACCTATGATCAACCTCCGCCCCGTTACCCACCAATACGCCTATTGCGGCCCTGCCTGCCTCCAGATGGTACTGGAGTATTTTGGCGTGCGGGAGACCCAAAAAAAACTGGGGGTTGTTGCCGGCACCACGCGCGTCAGTGGCACCCCTCATAAAGGCATGATACAAGCCCTACGCCAGTACGGATTTGATGCAAAGGTAAAACATACCAAAGTCACATTTGAAGATATACGCACATTTGTTAATGAAAAAAATCTGCCGGTTATTGTGAACTGGTACTCTGTCTTTGAACCGCCGGCAAGCGGACATTATTCGGTGGTTGTTGCCATCAATAAAAAAACTATCACGCTCATGGATCCGGAAATCCGCGCCACGCGTACCCTCGACCTCGATGAATTTAATAAACTATGGTTTGATTTTGACGAGGATCTTGAGTTCCATAATCCGCCATTGCGTACTGTATTTCGCTGGATGCTTGTCGCGATTCCGAAAAAGAAAAAAGGGTAAGAGTTTATCTATTTTAAAAATATGACGATCAAATTCTTGTCATCCCCGCGAACACGGGGATTCAGACCCTCTTTTTCAAAAAAAATAACGCGCGCTTAGCTCAGTGGTAGAGCGACTGTTTTACACACAGTAGGCCGGGGGTTCGATCCCCTCAGCGCGCATTGCTACGCCTCCTTTTGCATTCACAACAGTGCAATGATATACTAACAAAAGAAATTAATATCTAAAGGTCGTGATCAACATAAGTGCCACGGGCAAACTTCGTGGTATTCTCTTGTAGATTATAAAAATATATATTATGGACAGAAAACATTTTAAATGTCTTTGTTGGAAAACATTGTGGGGTTTAAGCTTTCTCTCTTTAATCCTCGCATGGGTAACAAACTTTAACCAATCATCAATCATCGGCCTTGGAGCACTCGCGTGGTTTTGGAACGCGCTCATTTTTGCCGTTCTCTCTACCCCCATCAAACTCGATTGCCATTCCTGCGACACCTGCCAAATCGGCAGTAGATAATTCCTGTTAATTATCAGAACAAAAACATCCCGCAATGCGGGATGTTTTTGTTTGTATCATTATTCCCCTCCTGGTATAGGAGGGGTTAGGGGTGGTAATTGTGAGGATACTGTAAGGTGGTCTGCTTCGTCAAGACAGGTAAATGTGGATAACTTCGGCGTGATTCT
>CAYHZE010000093.1:0-4121 GCA_964361015.1 uncultured Candidatus Saccharibacteria bacterium
GAGGGTCTGGATTCCCGAGTGGAGTTTACCCTCATGAAAATGGGGGCGGGAATGACAAACGGACGAATGTGATTCCATTAAAAGCTGGAATGACAGCGTTTTATGATTATCTCAAGGAAAAAAATTATAGCTTACTGATAACATGATCTTTAAGAAACAGGACATACGCGTCGCCATCAGTGACAAACACGTCTCCTGCAAGATTCTTTCCTTTACTCGGCCGAATAACTTGAAATTTCTCAATAAGATTAACCTGGCCTGTTTTCACTATATCTTGCTTGATCATTTCTCTCTCATTGTCAATATAAGGATCAATGGTATGCGTAGGCATGATTGTTTTTAATTTAATATCTTTATCAAAGTGCGCGGTTGCAAACCATACTTGATTTCCGCGATCAGTGAGAAGCGGCGTTGTCCAGAAATGGATGTGGTGGCGTTGACGGATCGTGCTTGTGGGCAGTTGAAATGCGAAATCATTGGGTTGGCTATTCCAAAATGCCGGAGCTTCAATGGCCTGGGGATAGGGTTCATTCAAAATGGAAGCAATGATATTCCGCAAACTTGCCGCAATAGTAAGAGGTTCCGGCTGTACCCATCCTGCGTATGCAAACGTATCTATGAGTTTATCATAATTTCCCACTATAATAATATTGATGGGCTCCATTGGCCGCCCGCTTAATGTTTCACTTGATTTGGGAAGCGTAGTAAAAAGATTATCGGGTATATCCGTTTCTCGTATATGGACATAATTTTGCGCAACCGCGATTTGCGGGACAAAGGAGTAGACGTGGAAGAAATAACCCATATAGGCAAACCAAAATGAGAAAAGAATCGTGGTCGGCACTACGATAAATTTTTTTCCAATCATTTTTATATTTTCTTTGGTCCAAGAGGTTTTTTTGCGAAGCTCAAGTATGGTAATGAGAAATACGAGCCATGCCGCGCCAAGCATAAAACTTGCGATTATATCAGAAGGCCAATGTACGCCTAGATATACTCTTGAGAGTCCGATAGATATGATAGTCATGGCGCCGCCGACAATTGCGCCCATTTTCCATCTTTTTTTAGAGCTTGTCCGATAGATAATATATGCCAAAAGGCCATAGAAGGAAAAAGCCATAAATGCGTGGCCGCTCGGGAAACTAAAGCCATGTACCGATATAAGCGCATTTGCGCTTGGCGGCCGAGGCCTTTGTATAAGATTTTTTATCACCCAATACATTATTTCTCCTCCGATTGCGGATATCATAAGGGCATAAAAATAAGGGAGGAGATTTAATGTAAAGAGTAAAAAACCAATCACCACAATCCCCGCCAAAACTATTTGCAGTGTGGCAAGATTGGTAATCAATAGCATGGCATTATTGAGTGTTTCGGATCGAAATGTATATATAAGATTGACAATGCGCGTATCTGCTCGCACGAGCGGATCATATGTTCTATAATCTTGTAAAATAGAGAAGAAAAGAAAAACAAAAAGAGCGACAAGCAGAACGCCGACAGTGAGTTCAAGTCCGCGTTTTTCGCGTAAAGAAAAACGTTTTCGCAGAAAGTCTAAAAAAATCATAATTATGAATAGGACTTACGCACTTGCGTTTTTTACTCCCCTCCTCATAGAGGAGGGGTTGGGGGTGGTATAAAACTAGAAACTGGAAACCAGATGCTAGAAACTGGATAGATAGTGATGATAATTTTCTTACTCATTCTTTCCAGTCTCTAGCTTCCAGCTTCTAACGTCCTACCTCACTCCTCGCCTCCTCTATGTTAGGGGAGGAATTCAATGCGTAAATCCTCATTAAATACGCCGGAGGGGGAAGCGTTTAAGTCTTCGTTGGAATCTCCATTCATTGATTGTTCCGGCGCTTATCACGGTCAGCCCCGCCATGATTGATTCAGTGGAACCAATAGCCGCAAGTATCCATCCATTATGCATAAGCCCGAAAAGTGCCCCGCCAATACCGGCGATTGGCGCAAAAGATGCCCCAAGAAGAAGGCCGAAGCGCGCGGGATTGGTAAAATCTTGGATTACTGCCATTTTTATATATGCGCGCTTGTCCATATGTGGAATTTTTCTCTCTTGAACAAGTTTTTGTATATTAGCGCGGTACATAAAAATGGATTGAATCGCAGTGGTAAGGGAAAGCGCTACTGCGCTTAGGCCAAAGACAACACCGCCCCATATAAGATTACCATGCTCAATAAGTCCTTCAACAGAGAAAGCGCCCCATGTGGCAAGCACAAATACCGGGATAAGGATGCGAGAGCGCTTGGCGAGTTCTTTCCATCCGAATCCGGATCCGCGAAGCGCCATAAGTTCTGCCGATTCCCCTAAGAGATCATCTGCGGAAGCGGCAAATACCTTCCCAATGCCTGCGGCAAATTTTTCTAAAATATGCGCCACCGGCCCCACGATAAGAAGTGCTTTTATAATACTCTGTGCAATTTTAGTTCGTTCTCGCGCATTATCTGCAATCACACGAAATACTGAATAATCAATAGCTATAGGATAAATGAGTTCCGAAAGCTCGGTCATAAAGCGCTGTTCTTCGGGCTGAATGCCGACGTTCTCTTCATCAATCAATACAAGCCGCTTAAAATGAAGGCGGTCTTTTTCAATAATTTTTATTGCTTCACCCAAGTCTTCGCCGTGTAACCGCGCTCGTTCGTGATCTTCCGGGGTGATATGCGGAAGGTGCTTATTGCGCAGAAGCGGCGGGAGCCATGTAATGATATAATTATGTTGGCTATGTACGCTTATGGTATGCACGGCTTTTAGAATATTCTCCGGAGTGCGGAGCATGGTGCGTACTCCTATTGCTTTACCGTTACCAAGAATAGTTCTGATTTTTTCTCTATATTCCGGATATGCCTTAAATATATAGCCAATTTCCAAAGGCAAAAACTCATCCCAGTCACATTCTTCCGGTAATGACAATACCTCTATACGATATGATCCTATGGGCGAGGGACGACGAGAATGGGTGAAATAGTTGAACATATATTTTGATGTGCTTCTTTTCGGGGTGCCGGGAATCGAACCCGGTCTACCTGCTCCCAAAGCAGGCGTACTGCCGGTATACTACACCCCGATAGCAAGTGTAAAACGTGGAACAAATGGCAATGAATGTAAAACGTGGAACAATAGAATTTAGACCCTACACGCATTTTATTTTTCCATTCCCCCTCCTTCTGCAGGAGGGGTTAGGGGTGGTATAGGTGAGGGCAAGAACCTAAAGAAAAAGTTGATACGCCTCACTCATACCCCTCCTATCCTCCCCTATGCTAGGGGAGGAACAAGATGCATAAGTCCTACATATGTAAAACGTGGAACACTAGTACCTCACTAACTTAATCTTGAGTCCCCTTGTCATTCCTGCAATCGCTTTGGAATGACAACGAGACAAGAAAAGGCTCAAAATTAAGTTAAGAAGGTACTAGCCATAAACGGCATTTTGGATATGATTGATTACAGCTTTTTTGGTGGACTTATTGAGGATAACACTTATAACATCAATTTGCCACTCCTTATTTTCATACCGATGTTCCACGTTAAACATCTCGCAAAGTTTTCTTAGTTTTGATTGTTTACGATAATTGACGCTTTGTTCGGGTAAAAAATGGTTGGCGTGAAGCGAATCTCTTGTCTTTACTTCTACAAACACCACAATTCCGTTTTTTATTGTAATAATATCAATTTCTCCAAAAAAATTACGGTAATTGCGTTGAAGAATTTTGTATCCATTTGTGACAAGATATTGTTCGGCCATATCCTCTCCCCATTTACCAAAATTTTTTGTATCGTGCGACATGTGTAAAACGTGAAACTGGTCGTATTTAATGGACATTTTAGTATAATGTCTTTTAAGATATATAGGACATTATATTCTATTAAACCTATTATAGCAGGAAATCAAATATAAAAAAAGACCCTTCGGGCCTTTCAATTATTATTGAATTGTACTCTTCACTATATCCGTACGATAATGCATTCCTTCAAAGTAGATAGGCCCAACAGGCGCGATAGCGCGATAGACAAGACTATTTGCCTCTTCAAGACTATCCCCTATTGCCGTCACGCTTAAAATCCGTCCATGCTTAGCGTAAAGTTGATCATTTATTGA
>CAYHZE010000094.1:0-4080 GCA_964361015.1 uncultured Candidatus Saccharibacteria bacterium
GGGTATAGGTGAGGCGTATCAACTTTTTCTTTAGGTTCTTGGCCTCACCCATACCACCCCTAGCCCCTCCTGCATCAGGAGGGGAAAAAGAAATAAAACAAAAACTATGCACCTTCCATCACTCACCTATAAAAAAATATCACCGTTACTCATCGTGCTTTTTATTGCATTGGTGGTATTTGGCATGGGGATGCCACATGCGGCGCAGGCGGCAGATGAAGGTAATTGGTGGAACTTGCTTAATCCAATAAGTTGGGTTGGTTGGGCCGCTCAACTTCTCGCATATATAACACTGGCTATTCTCATTGTTATTCTCTTTATCGAGAGTTATATCATTGACAATCTCTTCATCTTCAATATCGTACTCAACCCGACCAACATGCCGGCAGTCATCGGCGCATGGAAAGTCCTGCGCGATATTGCAAACAGCTTGTTCCTACTCATCCTCCTCTGGCTTGCTATTAAAATTATCTGGGGATTTGATGATGGCTCAAGTAAAAAACTCTTGGTGCGCCTTATTATTGTGGCATTTCTCATTAACTTTAGTCTGGTAATCACTGGCGCTATATTCGGATTTGGCAATGCGCTAGCAAAACCGTTTAAGGATAAAATGGGCGATAATGTCGTGGGATACATTATATCAAAAACCAAACTTAACACGGTAACAAACACCCCTGCTAACCCCGAAAAAGTTCCGAAACAAAATGAGTGTTTGTTAAGCGCGCTCACTGATCCAAAATCACAAATTAAAGTAGAATGCCCGGAGAAATCATATGCTACTGACACGATGAATATGATATCCGGTGCCGGCAGTGCAGTAAGCAATATAACACTCAATAACACTCAGATAAAAAGGGCACTGGAGTTAAATATCGCGAATATATTTCTTTTCTTAATAATACTCACCTTCGGCTGCGTGGGAGGATTTTTGATTGTTCGTATTGCCATGATGGCATTCTTGGGCGTACTTTCTCCCGCGGCATTTTTCTTATATGCAGTGCCCGGAGGAGAAAATCTATACAAACGATGGCAAAAAAATCTAATCGGCTGGGCATTTATTGCTCCGACATTTTATTTTCTTTTCTACGTTTCCTTGCTCATACTTACCAAAATGACAGAATCGCCGCTCACGAACGTAGGTGATAAAATCCCGTTTGCCGCCAACATATTTGCTATGATGCCATTAGTGATATTCCTCGTCTTTTTAGGGGCAACACTTTCCATCTGCAAGAAACTAGGGGCAGAGGTGGCGGACGCGGCTATTGGCATGGGAAAAGCCGCTGCTGGGCTTGCGCTGACCGCGGTCGCGGGAGTGGCAACAGGTGGTCTTAGCCTCGCAGGAGGAGCTATCGCCCGAGGTGCGGCGGGAACGGCAACAAGTGTCGTAGGGAAACTTGCGGATAAGCCAATCATTGGCAAGCTCGCCTCACCTCTTACCAACCCCATTCGCAATTACTATCAAAACAGGAATCAGGATATTACGAAGATGAAAGGCGACTACCAGAATACATCTACGCGCGATCTTGTAGGCAACTTCAGAACCACGCTTTCCAGTGATAAAAGAATTGCTATGGCAGAAACACTCCATCAGCGCGGTGATTTTGATCAGCTTAAACCTGATGAACAAAAGAAAGTTCTTGGCTTTTCATCACGATTCGGCAGAACAGAACTCCTGACCGCCCGCCCGGATCTGGTAACACAGAAGGATGTCTTGGGCGCCAACAGTGCTCAGGACGCACAAAAGAAAACACTGGATAAGATGACACCTGACCAAAAGAGCAAGATATCAAAAAACGCATACGCGGGCGACGATATGAAGAAATTATTCCTTGAGACAGCCAATACTGAAGATATAAAAATGATGGTCAAGCGCAATGCGGATATGACAAAAGACATTATCCATAAATACTTTGATGCAAATCAGGATGCGCTTAGAAATACTATGAAACCGGAAACATTCAGACATGTGATCGCGCAGATGAGAATTCAAACGGGAAAGAAGAAAAACGCTGATCAACAGAATTCGTCTACCGATACCAACACTGATAATTCCTCGTCAACTCCACCGTCAACTCCACCGCCGCCAGGACCATAATAATCACCATGTAATTTTATTCCTCCCCTAGCATAGGGGAGGTGAGGAGGGGTATAGGGTGAGAGGTATCAACTTTTTCTTTAGGTTTTTGCCCTCACCCATACCTCCCCTAACCCCTCCTAAATTAGGAGGGGAAAAAGAAGAAAACAGATGAGAAGTCTCTTTATTATAATAACCATAAACCCATGCCAACATACACCCCAGAAGAAATTGAACAACGTTTTGCACGGCTCCCGGAGCCGCTCAAAGATGAAATGATGAGCGTTGAAAACTCGGAACGCATTTTTGAGGCGGGCAAAAAATTCGGCCTTACTATTGAACAAATAGGATTTCTTGCCGAAGAAGCCGGATATGTAGTTCTTGGCCTTACGCATCCCAATAATTTTGTACAGCGCCTCAAAGATCATCTGCGCGTTGATGAAGAAAAGGCAAAAATCATTGCCCGAGAGATCAACCACCAAGTGTTTTTCCCACTCCGAGAAATGCTTAAAAACACCCATCAATTTGAGCTTACCCAAGAACAAATCCAGGCATCGCCTCCGCCGATTCCCCCCGTGCCTCGCGTTCAGCCGCCCGCACCAAAAATCCCTCCCGCTCCCCCTATTCCCGCGCCGCCCATTCTTCCGGTAAAAATCCCCACACCACCCACAGTCCCTCCTGTTTCTCTCCCGAAATCTCCTCTTATGCAAACGCCCGTATCACCGCCCCCGAGTATAACGAAATTGCCTGCTCAAAAAACTAATGCGCCGATATTTCCGCCACTGCCCCCTCGAATGCCAAAACCGATAATTTTACCCTTGATAAAACCACCCCTACCACCCGCAGATAGTCAAGCTCCTCCGCCTGTAACTCATCCCAATCTTTCCGCTCTTGAAGAAAAAAAATCAAATCAACCAACGCCATCCGCCTTTCAAGGCAACCTCGACCCTACCCGACGGCCCATCATGCCGCCTGTATTAAAACCAATAGAAGACATTAAGCCTAAAGGACAGCCTCAACAAGATATTGATAAAACAATTCAACCACCTGTGCCCCCCTCTCAAATGATGCAAAAAAAGTTTCTTGACGATACGAAGCGCGTGACCACTCCTGTTCAACCTGAAGTAGAGCGTATAAAAGAATCACTTTTCGCGCCTCCTTCCGCGCCCGCGCAAGCAAAACCAACAGCTCAACCTACGCCTCCCCCCACTCAGCCCCCAGCGCCTGTTCCTGAGTCCCCTCCAAAACCCCCTTCTTCTTATACAACCCATGATCCATATCGGGAGCCGATTGAGTAAAAATAAAACCTCTATATTTAATTCCTCTCCTAGCATAGGGGAAAAAAGGAGCGAGGTATAAGTGAGGCATATCAACTTTTTCTTTAGGTTTTTGCCCTCACCCTTACCACCCCTAACCCCTCCTAAATAGGAGGGGAATAGAAACCTCAATATGAAACAATTTCAAGTACCCCAATTTATCACTGTTGAAGATAAGGTTATCGGCCCTCTTACTATCAAGCAGGCAGTGTTTGTTTTGGGTGGGGTTATCGTTATTGCCGTCGTGCGTATGGCGCTTGTCCCGTTTCTTTTTTATCCGATCGCGTTAATCATTGCCGCAATTGCCGCGGCCCTCGCGTTCTTAAAAATTGGCGACATCCCTTTCCCTACGATTGTAAAAAATGGTTTTTGGTATGCCATGCGCCCCCATGTGTATATATGGAAAAAAGAAAAAGCAAAAAAATCCGTGCCCGCGCAGGCAAAGGATGACCACCATGTCACTGTGAATGCAACACCAAAACTTTCTGAATCAAAATTATCCGATCTGGCATGGAGCCTGAATATCAAAGAAAAATTTCGGGAATCAGAAGATAAGGAGGCATCTCAATAGTTGTTTTAAGATATTCAATTCCTCCCCTGAAGCAGGGGAGGTTGGGAGAGGTATAAGTGAGGCATATCAACTTTTTCTTTAGGTTTTTGCCCTCACCCATACCACCCCTAACCCCTCCT
>CAYHZE010000095.1:0-4060 GCA_964361015.1 uncultured Candidatus Saccharibacteria bacterium
CAGTGGGTTATTTAACTTTGATTAGAAAATCTACGCCATCCGCTCAAAGCCCAATACCAATTCCGACCACGGCTCAAGCTCCAAAAACACAGCGATCTACATCAACAACTAAAACCCAAAGTAGCGAAATCGCAAACTGGAAAACTTATCGTAACACCAAATATGGTTATGAACTCAAGTATCCAACCCAAGATTGGTATCCGGATAATCTCCGAGGGCTTCCTGTTTCGGAAACTGACGAAGCATTTATGATTGCGAAAGTCTTTGAAGACAACTCCTATGTTATTCCGCAAAGTAGGTTGTATATGCGTTTTTCCATTAGTGTCATGTCGAACCCTAATGATTTAACAGCGAAAGAGTGGAGATTTTTTGGTGCGGGCCTAAATTTCCTAGAGGGACCGGATCCGTCACTCCCCATGAAGGGTCCATCTTTGCAGGATTACAAACAAAGGGCTAATGGCGTCCAGCTTCCAAATAAAAATAATGTTGCCAAAAGCGTTGCAGATGCGACGACTTTCTTGGGTATACCTGCCATTGAAACTACGGCAGAACAGTGGGGGTCATTACAGTTTCCCAAAGACGAGCAAATGTTTGAAGCGATATGGAGCATCGCCGACGGGAAAGAAAAGCCTACTGCTGCGAGAGAAACTTTCAAGCAAATTCTCTCCACTTTCAAATTTATACGGTAGATTGTAAAAGGCTTGCCGCCAAAAAAAACTTGAAATTGTCAGCGATGCGGCTCCGCCGCCTTTCCAAATTTTCGCAGAGAGACTTGTTCGTCGCCTACGGCGGCGAAATGCGTTTGAACTAAATAAATTCTCCTCACAACAAAGCTACGGAGTATCAAAACCCCTTTCTGTCATTCCAGCGAAAGCTGGAATCCAGGTTCTCCCCTGACTTTGATGGGTCTAGATTCCCGCAATCGCTTAGAATAACAAAAAAGAAGTAGTTAATTGGAGATGGTATAATACCATCTCTCATTAACCTCTTCCCCGTTGTCATCCTCGCGAATCCGGGGATCCGTATCCATAGGTGGATGAATAATCTGGATTCCCGTTTTTACGGGAATGACACCGCTATTTTTGGTGCGCAGGAGTTAATTGGAGATGGTATAAGTCCTAAAATTATAAAATAAAGTACCGCGGGTTTTTCACCCGCGGTACTTTATTAAGGAATATCTATGCCATGATTGCCTACAAATGTATACGATCGTATACATTTGTAGGCAATGGGGGTGGCCCGGGCTATAAAACCGCACTAAAATTAGTATTCCAGCTTATCGAGAATATATCATAAGACCATAGCGTAACTTCTCGGCAGGCTCGAAGAATATCTTGATGCGTTTTCTAGATGTGATGTCTATAGCCAAGGCTAACAAAGAGAATAATCCTTATCACAAAACTCTCCCGATGGGAGAGTTTTGTGATATATGAACAAGAGCAAGCCTATGCCGTCATTGTGCAACATTTAATTGATTGCGCGTTTTAGGACCTACGGCGCCATAACCAGTTGTTGCTGGGGTTCCTTTTGTTATGATGTTGTATTTCGTTTGAAACCTCTGCACCGCGCGTTCGGTTGCCAGACCAAAAAAGCCCGTCACAAGTCCTTCCGGATACAACGCGCTGTCTCGTTTCAAAAATGTTTGCAATGCGGATACTTGCGCGCCCCGCGAATTTCGTTTTAAGAATTGAGTAAATACCGTTTTTGAAAGTACAGGAGGTGATCCTGATGGTACGGGCAAAGGGCTTACTGTTGGTAACGGAGACGGAGACGATGATGACGGAGATGGGGATGGGGACGAGGATGGAGACGTGGATGCAATGGGCTTCACGACCGAATAAATAGTAAGAGAAAAACTTTTCCCGCGCAGAATATCATAGAAACCTGCTTGTTTTGAGGGAACGGCGGTGAGCGTTATGATTTGCTTTTCATTGCTGATATTGATAAATGATGCGACAATCTGTCCCGAAGACGCAAGTACCGGATCAAACATATATGTACCGCAGGGAAATTGCTTGTCTGAACTCTGTGTTGATGTTGCCGTGATATGTTGATTACAAGATAATGTCATATTTACCCCTACTGCGCGATCGCTTATCCATGATATGGTCACTTTATCTCCCGAATTCACGGCTGTCGTGGATGCCGTAAAATATGTGACATTCGCATCGGGAATAGTGTCTGAAGCGACATTCAATGTAAGGGTAAGCGCATGCGATCCGTCATATGAAGTATTGGCAGTTATTGCCGGATAGAGTTTAAGCGTGTAGGGAATAGGATTTACGTTTGAATTGGAAAACGAAAGCGAAAGAGATCCTGATACTGCCAAGTCGGCAGGAAATATAATTTTCCCGCAAGGCAACTCGCCTGCAGTCGTATAACTTGGAGACGACACTCTGATATCACTATTGCATTCAATTTGAAAATTAACGCCTGAAATGATTTGAGAAGTCCAAGAAACATTCACCGCTTGTCCGCGAAGCGTATCCATTTGAGGTGCGGTAAAACTTGTAATCGGTTGGGAAACGGCATTCACGGAAACCAACACTTCACTTGAGGCAGACGCGTAGTCCGCGCCAGCCGCGGTTTTTGGCGTAAGCCGAGCCGTAATATTTTTGGTAAATCCGCTGACATTATAGAGAAACAAAATAACCGCATCGCTGGTAACTTGAGTGGTGGAAATAGCAGTATCGCAGGCAAGCAAAGCTCCGTTTTCTCTTTTCACCACAACCCCCGAGGAACACGGAATCACCAAAGAATACCCCCCGGCATTGGCAAGCGTCCATGAAAACGTGACTAACTGCCCTGAATTGATTGATGTTTCCGATGCCTTATACGATGTAATACTCGGATCTTGGGCAGAGGCAAAAAAAGGAAAGGATAAAAAAATTATGCCAGTCACAAAAAACTTCTTGAGAGAAAATATCTTCATGGTTATCATTATACATGAATTAAAGAAAAAAAATATATACACATATGCACTTTAGTAGACCAGGCCATCAAAAAACCTTTTCTTTTTCAGAAAAAGTGATTTTTGATATTCAAAAACTTCTCTTTCCCTGTACGGGCAATGAGACCATGTGAGAACCTCCGATATTTCTTAAATAAAAATGACAATCAGCGCTTTGAAGCGCCAAAAATCTCATAAAGTGCGGCCAGGGAGAATCGAACTCCCACTTTCTCGTTGGCAACGAGATGTCCTACCATTAAACAATGGCCGCGCGATAGGCAATAGACGCAGTATTTCTTAACTTACTTGCTGAAAACAAATTCATCCATTCTAATATCTTCACTTTCAAATACGTATTGCCGACTACCACTGTGCAAACTCCGTAACCCAATTTCCTTTTTTTGTGTTTTCCTATAATAACGATTGATTTGTTAAACCTGTATCCGTCCAATTTTGCTGATTTAATCCAAAATCCTTTGCATGTATCCTCTTGAAGATCAGGATAAAGTAACAACCAAAAACCGATTTTTTGTTTAGGAACATTACAGACCTTGCGTAAAAATTCTGTAAAAATTTTTATGACGGCAGGATCGCTATTTCCAAGTCGAATCGAATTTCTATTTCTTTTCTCTCCCTCCCCCCAATAAAGCATAATGCCAGCGATAAAAAGAGGATCATCACGAAGCTTAAAAAATCCTTTCTTGCTTCTTCTCTTGCTTGCCCTCTTACTTGTTCCCAATATAATGAGCGGGCTTCATTCATCGCACGTACCCTCGGATACGCATTGAGTATTGCTTCACGAGTCAAGTTTTCACGCAATTGTTTTGACCATGTTTCCTCTGAGAACCAATCAGATAAGGTGCTTTTTGGCACACCAAGTTTTGCGTGGATCGCATTATAGCTCCAGCCTTGCCTCCTTAAATTAAATGTTTTTTCTTTATCACTTCGCATAATTAAACCACATGCTTACAAATAAATCATAATATCTATGGTTCAATTATGCAACTGTGCAAAAGTCCTTGACTTTTTCTGTCTTGATGCCGAGGGGGAGAATCGAACTCCCTACGCCAGCCTCTTCAGGGCTGCGCTCTACCAATGAGCTACCTCGGC
>CAYHZE010000096.1:0-2360 GCA_964361015.1 uncultured Candidatus Saccharibacteria bacterium
GTTCGTGAACAAGATTTTTTCTGGACAAGGCGTCATACCCTTCGGGCAACTACTCCTGATGAAAATTTGGATGGATGGATTGCGAAACTATATACAAACCCAATAGTTCGCCTTGTAGAAAAAGAGAGATTCAGTTATCCGAAGGAAACCTAAAACGGCCAAAGGCCGTTTTTTAACATGCGCAATTTTTATTATCTCTGGCAGAATACCTCACAGCTCTGTTGCCAGGCATGAATGCCAGATTGGGGCGAGCTAAGCCGAGCGGAGGAGATAACCCTGACGGTGTCGTCCGATTTCAGGACAGGTATTGCGTTAGGAATACCGCGCAAGCTTGGCTTGCGCGCGTCGGTTATTTCCTAAAACGGATTCTTTGCACCGCGAATCTCAAAGTGCACATGAGGACCAGTCGAATTTCCGGTAGATCCTACGTACCCAATCTTAGCCCCTTGCACAATACGCTGGCCTACGCTTACGAGTATTGAACTTAAATGCGCGTAAAGCGTTTGCGTACCGTTGGCATGGGTAAGAACGAGATATTTGCCATATCCACTGTTCCAACCTGTGGATTTTGCCTGGATCACCGTACCCTCCGCAGATGCCATTACCGGCGATCCGGCATCAACTGCTAAATCAACGCCGTTATATCCATGGAGTCCGTGGGGATTATTTTTTGTTGCGCGGACATTGCGGCCACCAAGGATTGGACGCAGGAAATAACCTATGTATTCAGGAAGACTAAGCTTATAAGAAGGTATATGTGGCGATTTCGGGGTCGAGGGTACGGAAACCAATGTACCAATTTCTCCATCAGGAATAATAATAGTACTGCCCACTATAAGCTGTTCATTAACGGCGAGCCCATTGAATTGCAAAATATCGGTCATAACAGAAAGAACATCAGGTTCATCTTTGGGCTTGAATTTTTTTGCAATTGATTCAATGGTATCACCCCGCTTCACTTGATACTTCACGCCCGACACCGGCAAGATCACCAACTGATCTCCCACTCTGATTGATGACGAATTGCGTATGTCATTTGCCCATAAAAGGGTATTTAAGGTGATACCGAATCGTTTCGCAATACCTATAGGGGAGTCACCCGATTTTACGGTATACACCACGATTTCATCGTGACTCGCGTCAGTATATACGCCAATGGGATTGCGGGGTGCCACTAAAGCCGCACCATCGGTGACTTGCAAGGGAATATCGCTAAGAGGCGCTTGATTTAATATACCATCTTCCGAATCAGGCGGATTTTGCTGACTTTCTAAAAGCGGTGGCAGGGCCGCGGGAGCCTGTATTTGTACTTGAGTATTCGCGCTTGCCCCGCTTAAAAAATTTAAAAACTCGGACAAAAGTCCGGCACGGGTAGGCATGGGATAGACGACAAATATTATTGAAACGAAAAAACTTACCGCGAGAAGCATGTGAGAAGTGTATGCTTTTATGTTGCGGTATATACGTCTTGGCAATGCATTATCACCATCTTCTGAAGATGTATGGTATAAGTTGTGAGTACTAATAATAACGTGCTAGTAAATAATAAGGTGATCTAAAAGTAATCTAATTGATTATTACTTGAGTCCAAAGCAAAATCCAAAATCCTACCAGAATGACAAACAAGACAAGGATTACCGTAAGTGCAATAAACTTTTTCTTAAGCCAAAACCAAACAGATAGTCCAACAAGTACAAGAAAAGGTAAAGAAAGCATAGACATATAATGAAAAACCTTAAAAAACGGCTTATCTATCTTCTTTATATCCAAAAGAGCAAATGAGCGTACCACGCTCTTCTTTAAGGATACCTCTGGCAATGGTATAGTCAAGAACACATATGCACACCATACAAACAGATTATCGTTCTATTCCTCCCCTAGAATAGGGGAGGTTAGGAGGGGTATAAGTGAGGCACAAAACTTACTGTATGTAGTTTCTTACTTCTCGCCCATACCTCCCCTAACCCCTCCTAAATAGGAGGGGAAGAAAAAATAAGCGCGTAAATCCTAAATATGAAACAACGCACCACTGATGCCCTGCTGGAGGGCTTAAACCCAAAACAAAAAGAGGCTGTCGTTGCGACCCAAGGGCCTGTATTGATTTTGGCGGGTCCCGGAAGCGGAAAAACAAAAACACTCACTCACCGGATTGCCTATCTTATCGGGCATGGAGTTGCACCAGAAAACATCCTTGCAGTCACCTTTACCAATAAAGCGGCAGGAGAAATGAAAGCGCGCATACACGCCCTTGCGGGTATTGGCGCGCCCGGCTTTGCAAGCGCGCTTTTTATGGGTACATTCCATAGTTTAGGCGTGCGTATATTGCGCGCGCATGCACGTACTATTGGCTACATGCCCAC
>CAYHZE010000096.1:2460-4026 GCA_964361015.1 uncultured Candidatus Saccharibacteria bacterium
TCCAATGCCATGGATTTTGACGATCTTTTGATGAATACATGCCATCTTTTTCAACGCCACCCCGATATTCTTGAGGCATATCAAGATCGATTCCACTATATCCATGTGGATGAATACCAAGATACGGATCGCAATCAATATACAATAGTGAATCTGCTTGCAAAAAAACACCGTAATATCGCGGTGGTGGGAGATGACGCGCAGTCTATTTATTCATTCCGCGGCGCTGATATGCAGAATATTCTTAATTTTGAAAAAGATTGGCCGGATGCCAAACTTGTGGTGCTTGATCAAAATTACCGTTCCACGCAAATTATTCTTGATGCGGCCCAAGGCATTATCAGCCGTAACCGCATACAAAAAGAAAAAAAGTTATGGACTAAAAATCAAGAAGGGGAAGCTATCACCGTCACCGCCCTTGAGAACGAACGAGCTGAATCAGAATGTGTGGTGTCAACCATGAAAGATTTGGTATCCAAAGGATACCAGCCCCAAGACATGGTTGTACTCTATCGGACAAATGCTCAATCAAGGTCTATTGAAGAATCCCTCCTCCATCACAATTTTCCCTATAAAATTATAGGGGGAACCAAGTTTTATCAACGCAAAGAAGTAAAAGACATTCTTGCGTATATTCGTATTATAATAAACCCGCGCGATTCTTTAAGTTTAAAACGAATTATCAATGTGCCAAGCCGCGGCATTGGTAAAAAAACATTTCTCTCCTATTTAATTTCTCGCAACTCCGCAACGCCCCGCATGATGAATGGCACGAGTAAGGGAGAGATAGCAGTTGCCGATTTTGACCAACTTATTGCCAAACTTACCCGCCAGGCAAGTGAACTTACCCCCGCATTATTTCTTAAACACCTACTTACCACCATTCATTATCATGAGTATTTAGATGACAATTCCGACAAGGCAGACGAGCGGTGGGAAAACGTGCAAGAATTGGTGAATCTATCCACGCGCTATAACGAACTCCCTCTCCGCCAAGGACTTGAAAAACTTCTTGAAGACGCCACATTGATGACCGAAGAAGAAAATCAAGAAACACCAAGCGATGTCATTGCCTTAATGACCATGCACGCGGCAAAAGGACTTGAATTTCCGGTTGTATTTATCATCGGACTTGAAGAGGGCGTATTCCCGCACTCACGCTCTCTTTTTAATCCCCATGAACTTGAAGAAGAACGCCGGCTTTGCTACGTGGGACTTACGCGCGCTAAAGAAAAAGTTTTTCTCTCATTTGCGTTAAGCCGCGCATCGTTTGGCATGACGCAGGTTAACCCGCCTTCACGATTTTTAGCCGAAATACCATCTCACCTCATGGAAATATCCGATCAACAAATGGAGGATGTGTATATTGATTAAATAACTCTGATCTCCCCCCTAAAATAGCGAGAAGGTAAGGAGCGAGGGAGAGCCATAATTATATTAAGCTACCCCCCCTCCTGTTTTAGGAGGGGAATACCACCCCTAACCCCTCCTACATAGGAGGGGAAAAAGAAGGGGTATCAGTTCCTCCCCTTGCATAAGGGGAGGTTAGGAGGGGTATGAGTGAGG
>CAYHZE010000097.1:0-3986 GCA_964361015.1 uncultured Candidatus Saccharibacteria bacterium
TGCCGGAAGTTTTGTCTTGAGAAATGCGACTGCTTTTTCAAGTTGGGGTTTATGGTGTGCGATTTCCACTTCCGAATCCACAAAAACCATTCCCGCGTCTGCCTCCGCGCCGCAGTTTGAATGGGCGATTAACAACATCGTAGTGTAAGGATGCACGTTCAGCGCAAGTTGCATTTTCCAAACCACAAAATTCACATCAGACTGTTCATGCGGCGCAACAAGATTTTTTGCCGCGCCCGGATCGGAATCAAAAAAATAATTTCCTTTTCCAAACCGTTTCTCGCAATACCGTAAAATTTCGTCACGGATCTTTGGATCATAGCAGGTATATACATAACCGAATTCGTATGGTTGTGATTGTTCGCTCATATGTTATTGAGCAAGAAGCACAAGTTCGCTTCCCGGACGGATTTCCGCAATCCCGCCCGCGAACGCAATCTTCTGCCATCGGTTCTGTGAGGTATAGTAAGATACATTGCCTTTATTGACAAGAGTGATAAGCGGAAGATGGTGATCAAGTACGGTAATCTCGCCTTGGGGAGTCGGCAGTGTCACTCGTTCCGTTTCTGTCTCAAGCAGTGTTTGTTTAATTGAATAGATGGAGAGCTTCATAATAGACAGTTTGTGGTTGGTAGTGAGTAGTTTGTAGTTGAAAAAAATTAATTTTTCTTTCCGCTCGCTACACACTACAAACTACTCACTACCAACTCTTTACCCTACTTCTTCAATCCCTCCTTTCATATAAAACACATCTTCAGATTTGCTATCATGTTTGCCTTCCAGTATTTCTTTAAATCCGCGGATCGTGTCTTCGCGTTTGACGTAGGTGCCGGGAATGCCGGAAAATACTTCGGCTACGAAAAATGGTTGGGAAAGAAAACGTTGGATTTTGCGGGCGCGGGCAACGGTGAGTTTGTCTTCTTCCGATAATTCCTCCATGCCGAGGATATTGATAATGTCTTGCAATTCACCATAGCGCTGAAGTGTTTTTTGTACGCCCCGCGCCACTTGGTAATGTTCTTCTCCCACTACAGACGAGCTCAATGCGGATGAAACAGACGCGAGCGGATCTACCGCAGGATAAATGCCAAGCTCGGTCAATGCGCGGGAAAGTACGATTGTTGAATCCAAATGGCCGAATGTGGTGGCAGGTGCCGGATCGGTAATATCGTCGGCCGGAACATAAATTGCCTGCACCGAAGTAATGGATCCGTTTTTGGTTGACGTGATGCGCTCTTGCAACTCACCCATTTCTGTGGCAAGCGTGGGCTGATATCCCACGGCTGACGGCATACGCCCCAACAGTGCCGAAACCTCCGAACCTGCCTGCGAAAAACGAAATATATTGTCTATAAAAAACAATACGTCTTTTGATTCTTTGTCACGGAAATATTCTGCCATGGTAAGCGCGCTCAATGCCACGCGAAGCCGCGCCCCGGGTACTTCGTTCATCTGACCGAACACGAGCGCGGTTTTATCTATAACGCCCGCTTCTTTCATTTCTTCAATCAAATCATTTCCTTCGCGCGTGCGTTCTCCCACGCCCGCGAACACGGACATGCCTCCTTTTTCTTCGGCTACGTTGCGAATAAGTTCTTTGAGAAGCACGGTCTTGCCCACGCCTGCTCCGCCGAAAAGTCCCACTTTACCTCCACGGATAAAAGGCGCCAACAAGTCAATAACTTTAATACCGGTTTCAAAAATTTCCGTTTTCGTTGACTGTTCGGTAAATGGCGGGGCAGGACGATGAATCGGCCATCTATTCGAAAATGAAGCATTATCAGGATTATCAAGCGGTTGACCGAGCACGTTGAAAATGCGTCCCAACACTTCTTTTCCCACGGGAACGGAAATCTGGCTGCCGGTGTCATGAACTTCCGCGCCGCGCATAAGCCCGTCCGTGGATGAGAGCGCAATCGCACGCACGCGACCCGAACCCAGATGCCTTGCCACTTCAAGCACAATCGGCTCTTTTCCCTCGCGTGTAATAGTCAATGCATTAAAAATCGGCGGAAGCACTGCTTCTCCCGATACCTCGGATGGAAATTCAACATCCACCACCGGCCCGATAATTTGTACGATTGTTCCTTTTAGCATAGTCTTCTTTATCATTAGCATAGTATATCTATTTCCTCAAGAGCTGACCAATTTTTTCTACTATTTGGTCTCCCATATCCCGCATGTTGTGATTGGTAATATAAATATGGATAGATAGAGTTTATTTTTCCTCATGAACGATAGAGGAAATTTTGACTTTGAACTACCATTTGTTACATTAATATAAGAACCCTAACATAATTAAGGAGAACATTCAGTGAAGAGGATTAACAAATTCGGTGAACTTCCCCCTCCCGCATATAGATGGCAAATCGGAAAAACTGCGGCATCAATCAATTTTGTCACCAGCGCCGAAACATTTCTGCAAATGTGCCAAGATGCGAAGAAAGCAGATTTACTTCATGAGGCAATCCAGAAAGTAAAAAAAGGTTCATTGGTGTTTCAACATTGGCTTACTGCCCAAGAATATCTTGATCAAAGGACTCCTTAAATGTGGTTATGTTATGCCAAGAATCTACTCCTGATTATTTGGACAGCAACTTTTCTTTCAATTACTCCCGCAATCGCTCTGATAATACGCGGGGATACCTGGCGGGGATTATTGATACTTTTTATTGCAGTATTTTCTGGCGCTATAAGTTTTTCTCTTGCGGATTACTGGCATAAACGGAATGTTCACGCGACACCTTTTGGATTCATCATAGCGCTCCTCTTGTTTATAGCTGGCTCGATATGGTTATGGTTTCATTACTTTTACTTTTGGATTCCCATTGCCTTGTTGGTTCTTTTCATAATATACGGATATTTGACAGGAAAAAATAAATAATTTTGTATGCCCTCTTTCCTAGAAAAGGGCATTTTTTTATTATCGCAATCACGGTGTCTACTTATTTTAGTTTGTTATATTTTCCTCACGTCCCTAAAAGCATCGGTAAGCAACTGATGTTGGAATTGGAATGCCGCTTGCGCGTCATGGGGATTTTTTTTCAATGCAAGTTCTTTGCTAATGAGGCTGCAAATAAACATGGTAAGAAGCGGCCCATTGTCCATTTGCCGACGATAAAGTGGATGATCGATATTAATAAGAATAACGCCTTCCTCTAAAAAACTTGGCGGATAATCAGCGCCAAATCGTTCCATGCGGCATATAATGCCTATATTTGCAAAATGCATTTTACGAATAATCGCGCGGTTTGCTAAACTGAAATTACGCCGTTTAGGCGCCTGTTTGATAGATAAAAAGGGATCATCTATGGGATTATGCATCGGTTTTTTTGTCATGATAAACTGCGCTTTTGAAATAACATAGCCCTCTTGGGTGCGCGCTCCCGGAAACGGCGGTACGCCAAGAGACGGTTCACCCAACTGTTCGGGCAATGCAGAAGGATTTTTTTTGAATGCTTTCCCAATTTTATCAAGGGCATCGCGCAACACTTGGGATGCTTGCGCGTTTTCTTTCTGAAATGAAAGATTTCGAGCTTCTCGCAATACTTTTTGTAATACTTCACGCACCTTTTCATAGACTATGCGGTATTCTTGAGTATCTTGAATAACATTATCGCGGCTTGACGTAATAGGCAAAAAATCGGCATTAACCCATCCGCGCAAACGGCTTGCGCCTACGGCATGCGATGTTTCAAAGCCGAATAAACTTTTTGTAACAGCAATATCTTTGACCCGAATCGTAACACCCGCATCAACCATGTTGCGCTGTGTAACCGGAATGTTTGCAAGAATCACTTCACCTTCAACCAGTCCATATTGTGTCGTGTAAGAAAAAGGAAATCGCTTACCGGGGATAGACGCGGCAGTTACTTGAGTCTCATTGACAAAAATGCGAAAATCCTCTCTGCCCAACGGCATGCGTTCTCTGATATGACGGATGACAGATCCCGATTCAAGCGGCTTTTTTATATTGGTAAGCGTGA
>CAYHZE010000098.1:0-2509 GCA_964361015.1 uncultured Candidatus Saccharibacteria bacterium
TATTAACACTTGCAAGTACCACGCTTGCAAGTACGCCGATAATAGCAATGACCACCAACAATTCTATAAGCGTAAACCCTTGCTTTTTTAGTATAATCATAAAAAAATACCGTTATTGAGGAACCATGGCGCCGGGACGCAGTCCGGTTGTTGGCGTATCACGTAATATCTCGGACACTGACGGCAATCTTGGTCCGCCACGGCGCAAGAAAAAAAATACAGATAGGACAAACAATAGTACCGCGACTATCACCAATACAACATTCGCCTGATGGATATCTTGTATTCTGCCGCCGGAAAGGCGCATCACAAAACGTGCCATCCCGCTGTATTCATCGGACGACTCTCCTAAGGGAGCTTGAGAAGATACTTGAGGATTTTCTTTTTCATATTTTGTGAGGATATCCATGAAGCAAATCTTTTATTTTCTACATCAAGGATACCCCCCCCCTCAACGAAATCAAGAGAGCTGTGGATAAGTCATTGTTTTCTCCTTATAAAAAAACGGATAACGCAGTGTGTGCGCATCCGTGTAATCAAATCTTAACATCGGTAACGGTCAAGGAAATTGTGTTGGGCGTTTTCCGGTTTGTAGACTAATGTGGGCATCCATGAAAAAAAAGAAATGAGACATATCAGCAGTAAACCAATGCCCGAAGGCCGAGCTTCCAGCGAGAAACATGCCAACCATGCCAAAAAGGCAAGCCCAATCCCTCCCAAACCAATTCGCTTCTCCCATTTGGCAACGCGCAATTTAACCGCAAGACTTTTGGATACAAGCAAGGATATCTCTTGAACAGAGAGCAGGGCACTCTCTCCCCACAGTGCAAGACGATACCATACGTTTCCCGCGCGCGCGAGCAACAGAGGATCTTTCCCATCGCGCCGTATCGGCGTTCTAATTGCGTATTCATCAAACATCTGGAGATGTGATGCCCATTTGAACTCTTCCAGAACCTCGCGAGGCGCCTTCAGATTCTGCAATATACCCCAGATCGCATATGTTGCCCCTGCAAAAAATATATGCGATGTTGGCAGCCAGTGAGTCCACATGGCCATTTCTTCTTGCCCGCATTCCGGATAGAATAATTCCGGCGAAATCGCACCCAATTCATCTTCGGATTTCTCCACCGATGGATTACTCACAACTTCAGTTTTATTACGATATAGCACGGCTTGCATACGATTCCCTTTCTCGAAAATCCGTTGTAATCACTATCGTATTAAATAACGATCTATTTTTAATTATACAAATTTTTTTTAATATATCAATAGCAAATAAAATCCCCGCTGCTTACGCGCATAACGGGGTATCGCATTTTTATATATCCGATGCTACCTCAATATGTTCAACAATATCGCTCATCCGATTAAAAATATGTTTTGGCGGAACGCCCTCGGCAATAAACGCCTCTCGAGGCACGCCTCCGCTTAATACCGCGCAGAAAGGCACGGATGCCCCACGCGCCGTATCCCAATCAATTTGCAAATCTCCGACATAAAGCGCATGCTCGCGCGCAATATCTATCTGTTCAAAAATACGGTCAAATGTTTTGGGATGCGGTTTAAAGTATTTATCATCTTTCGTGACAATCGCGGCAAACCATGAAGGATCAATGCCAACCGCCTCTAAACGCCACCGCAAGCTTTCCATCGGATTATTTGTTGCTAATGCCAATGGCATTCCATGTTCTCGTAACAGCATAAGAGCGTCAAGAGCGCCATCAATCAGCGGGTATGGGTATCTCCGTTCAACGTTATAAAAATATGATACAAATTCAGTAATTTCTCTTTCGGTCAAATGCGGCCATATCTCGTGCGCGCTATCTCGGGCATTTCCCCGAATCCGCGCTTTACCTTCCATAATTTCTCTAAGATTTTTTACAATTGGCTCAAGGGCAAGCTTGAAATAAGATGCGGTCTCTTCAAGATTCCTGCGAAGACCGGCCAATATATCCAAAATAACGCCGTCCACGTCAAGAATGACAAGCTCAATCGGAGATCCGAGGATATACACGGGTTCATCTCCTTATCTTATCCTTACATTTTTTTGTTCATGTCCTAAAAACTAGCATGCCATAAAAGAGAAGAATCCGCAAGAGGTTTATACGTAACCCCTCACACCTCCCACTTTTCCCTTTATCTTTACTCTTTTCTGTCATTCCCGCGGAAGCGGGAATCCAGACCCTTTCTTTGTTTGTAAAGAAAATCTAGATTCCCGCTTCCGCGGGAATGACATATAGGCGTGAGGAGTTACGTTTATAGAAAAATCGCGTAATAGAACTTATTTATTCACATCACCGAAACGCTCAAGCAAGCGTGATATATAGACCGAAATCATTACTACTATAAAAGAAATAACAACAGCGTACAAAAATTTGGCAGGAAGCGTGTTTTCAGGCGATGGAAATAAATATCCAATAAGACTCTGTATGGCATCATTCCATGCAAGGCCAGCAATAAGTCCAAACGCGGCTAATATATATCCAAGCGTACGCTCGCGTATTTC
>CAYHZE010000098.1:2609-3841 GCA_964361015.1 uncultured Candidatus Saccharibacteria bacterium
ACATCGCACTTGTCGCATTTCCAACCGTCAGTGGGCCTACTGCATGTTTTGCATGTTTCTTTTTGTATATCCATAATGTGATTATAAATGAATTGCCTAGCTTTGCAAGAAAACATATCTCTATTGCATCACTGCCATGACATCATCAAGATATTGAGTGATTACACCAAGCACCTTATCATTTTTTAGCGCTCCAAGGCCATTGAGGTAATCCCCTCCGTCTTCTTTTTTCTTTAAACTCTTCTCGATTATCGCACTCAACTTTCTATAAACAGCGGCAATATTATTATGATTGCCATGCGACCGAGCATACTGTTCGGAAACAGCAAGCTGATCAAGTATTTCTTTTGCAATCACATTCTGCACCGCATGACTTCCGAGTTCCTTTTTATTCTTTTTAAGCCATAAATCCGCAAGTTTCTCCACCATATCTTCTTCTATGCCCACAACCACACGGGGTATTTTTAAATTGCTCTTATACGCGCGCTCATGGACATCTTCGAGATCAAGCCATGGAGCATATTTGATTTCCGTAAGTTTACCATTTCCAATATCCTCCATAATTCTATTGAGCTTGCCTCTGATATTGGTGCTAAATGTTACGTCTATGGCAAGTCCCAAATGAGCATCATCATCTCCTTCATGTTGGAATCTGATAATACTATCAACACCGTTGGCAATATCATCATACGGTGAAGGCGTGATTGTTTCTGCGTCTGGTCCAAGCCAATCATTGAGCTCAATCTGTTCATGAAGAATAGCCTCAATGATCGTTGCCATCTTTTTTGCTTTCTTTGATTCGGGCGTTGACTCCTTTTCAAATTGTGCCGTACGATCGTGGACATACTGCATATCCCGACTCACCATTTGCTGGTCATACTGTTTAAATTGTTGAGGATCAACGCGATCCACCTCAAGAACATTCCTGGCAAGCTCATATGCCTTATTGATATTTATTTTTTCAGCATTATGAGGACTGAATCCTCTACGTTCATAATACACCATACATTGAATAACAGTTATTAAAAAAATAATTACAATTTCCCTTTTTTAATCTGCTCGCGCAACTCTGCAACATATGTATTGAAAAAATAAAGATTATGGAATGTCAGCAGTCGCAATGCGGTTATTTCCTTTGCGCGCATAAGATGGCACAGATAACTGCGCGTATATGTCCCGCACACGAAACAGGCACATTTCATATCAAGCGGTTTTTTTTCTTTCAAATGCCG
>CAYHZE010000099.1:0-3692 GCA_964361015.1 uncultured Candidatus Saccharibacteria bacterium
GCAATAACTTTTTGCTTATTGTCCTGCAAGGATTCTTTATATTCTTTGGTAATTTTAACGGCTTCGGGCAAATCATTTTTATCAATCGGAGCTGGATTAGTATTCAAAGAAAATCCATGATTTTCAATCTTATAGAAAAGTATATTTTCCGGTTTTAAGGTTTTATCTAAAAATATAATGCTAGTTTTTACTCCGGAATAGGGTTGAAAAACTTGAGCCGGTAGAGTAACGACACACCAAAGGCCGTTATCCAAAAATAACTTTCTAATTGCTTGATGTCCCTTGCTTCCGTCAAAAATAATTCCTTCCGGCACGATTACGCCCATTCGGCCATTGAAATTGAGATGATGAACCATCCACTCGCAAAATAACACCTCGGTTTTATTTGAAGTAATGGCAAAACGGGAATGTCGGCGCGCTCCGCCTTTCGGCGTAATAAATGGCGGATTGGCAACAATAATATCAAAAGAATGTTGCCAAAGATTTTCATTGAGAAGCGTGTCGTTTTCGGAAACATTTGGAACTTTCAAGCCGTGCAAATACAGGTTTGCTAGAGAAAACTTGACCATTAACGGCTCCATATCCCAGCCGAAAATTGTTTCGTTGTAAAGTTTTTTAGTTTGTTCGGGGTTGAGTTTCGATCTGCCCTTTTCGTCTGTATATTTTGCCTTGAGATAATTGTATGAGGCCACAAGAAAGCCAGCAGTACCGCAGGCGGGATCGGCAATTTTCTCGCCAATACTTGGATCAATAACTTTTACAATAAAATCAATAATATGGCGGGGGGTGCGGAATTGGCCAAGCTCGTTTTGCGTGCCTAAAATCGGCAATAAACTTTCGTAAAAATCGCCCAAGTCCAAGCCGTCAGAAAATTTGTCGTTAAGAAATGTCAAAAAATGACTTAAAACTTTTGGCTCCAGTATTTTTAAATAAGAGCGTTCAAAAACTTTGCGGACAGTTGCGTCTATGTTCGGGTTTTTATACAGCGATTCAACGGCTTCGCGACATTCTTTTACTAATTCCTCGCCACTGTGGCGCATAAGCACATCAAAGTGATAGCGTTCCCATGCTCCGGTAAAAATCAATTCCTTTGAGCCAATCCGCACAAGATCATCATGTTTTCTTGATAATTGTTTCAAGAATAAAAACAAAGTAATCTGCTCTATTTGATCAGTCGGCATTGCTACCTTGCCAACGATAATTTGGCGCAGGTCGGCGATGATTTTGCTTAATTCTTGCGGTTTAGTTGACATAGGCGATTTTAGATTCCTTTATGTAATCCACGACCTTTTCCACTTCGTCCCGATTTACTCTGCCGATTGGCACATTCCCGCCAAAAGTTTGATCATCAAGCACACCCAAATTTCCTTTTTCAAGATTTGTTCGATAATCGGGGCTGGTTAAGTAGCATTGATAAATGTTTTCAAAATAATTCAATTTTTCGTAAGGTGTATCAGAATATACGAGCTTGAATTCTGAAAATCCTTGATTCATTCGGTCATATTTATCTGGCAACCTTGAAATTATGCCCGACGCCTTTCTCAAAAAATCATTTAGGCCGTTGCTGGTTTGATATGCCTTGCGAAGCGATTCCAAAGAAAAGTAATAGTTTGGTTTTTCGAGCAATTTTTCTTTGGCGATTCGTTCGCTCTCGTCCACATCATCATTTTTAAGTGCGGTTTGAAATTCGTTATCTTCTGACATTAAGTCTTTGACCGCTTCTTCGAAATGGTTACGATACGCTTCGCGATCAACTTTCATGCAATCATCGCCGATTTGGATTTGATTATCTCGCACCAAAAAATCAGTGCCGATATAAATAAACTTGCCATGAGCAACGGCGATTGGTGGATCGCCCGGACCCGGCTCGGGTTTCGGCTCCGGTGTCGGTTGCGGTTCAGGAATTGGTTTTGGCGATGTGCCTTTGCCAGCCGGAATTTTTAATGGCTCTTTGTAGTCGTATTCTTCTTCAAAGTATTCACACACTCCGAAAAAATCTATAAGGTGGTAGCTGTCTTTTTGTGTTATTTGTCCGGTCAGTTCATTTTTGAAAGCGTGCGGTCTAGTGCCTCTGCCTTTGATTTGCACAAAATCGCTCACCGAAAAAATTGGCTTCATCAAAACAACATTCAAAAGGTCGGTGCAGTCGTAGCCAGTCGTCATCATATTTACTGTTACGGCAATGCGAGTATTCCCAAGCTGATTGTTTCTATATTTTTTTGTAAGTTCTTGGCTACCAACAACATTGCTGGTTATTTGTCTTGCAAAAACTCCGTTATGCCCAGAGTATTTGCCCGGCCAATTTTTGTCGGCTGCCTCGTTCAAAATACGAGCGATTTTTGAAGCGTGATTTTGTGAAATACAGTAGATTATTGATTTTCCAACTTCTCCGGTGATTGGGTCTTTCTTTGCGGTTTTCAAAAACTCATCAACAATCAAATGATTCAAGCTATCGGAAAAAACTTTGCGCTCAAGCTGACGGATTTTAAATGTTTCTTCCACTTGCTCGCCGGTTATCTCGTCAATAAACGCGTCTTGCCAGCCTTCTTCCGACTGCATTTGGTTGGTTTTGTCACTTCTTTTGTCATAAATAACAGGATTGACGAGATACGGCGGTTTATGAGAAACAGCGTCTTTCAAGTCAAAGCGAAAAGTTGGCTCGCCGGATTCACAGCCAAAAGTTTTATAGGTATCTTGTAAAACTCTTTTCTCTAACTTTCTTGGGTCAGTATCAATAAGTTTCTTTTCATCAATTCCTTTGAGATAATCTTTCGGCGTAGCCGTAAGACCGATTTTTACTCCTTCAAAATACTCAAAAATTGCACGGTTGTTTCCGTAAATACTGCGGTGGGCTTCATCTGAAATGAGCAAGTCAAAATCAAACTGGCTAAAGTATTTCAAATAATTTTGATTGTAGGACAAACTTTGAATTGTTGCGATAACAACTTGATTTTGAAGTGCTTGCTCTTTGTTTTCTTTGAAAATTGCGATGTTATATTCTTTGAGATATGAGCTGATATTTTGATTGGCTTGATCGGCAAGTTCGATACGGTCAACAAGAAATAAAATGCGGGAAGCATTGCCAGTTTTCAAAAATAATTTGATAAGCGCGGCGGCAAGCAGGGTTTTGCCAGTTCCGGTTGCCATTTCCAACAAAAAACGCCTATTTCCGCCATCAAAATTCTTGGAGATTGTTTTTATGGCTTCCAACTGATAATCTCGCAAGATTTTTTGGTCTGTTTCGGCAACCGCACCTTGGCTTTGGACAATCCAATCATCTTTGAGATCAATTCCAGATAAGGGCATTGCCGTTGAAGCGGTCAATAATTTCACTAAATCCTTTTGAGTTGGCAACTTCAAAATGATTTTTTCGGCGTTTTGGTTTAAATCCCAAAAATAATGAGTATCGCCGTTGCTCAAAATAACAAAACGGCAACGCTTGGCTTTGGCATAATCCTCGGCTTGCTTCTTGCCAACAACCGGATCTTTGCTTTGTGATTTTGCTTCAAAAACTGCGAGAGGAAATCCTTTTGTATCTAAAAGTAAGTAATCAATAAAACCTTTGCCGTGTTCAAAATCATCGCCCAAACTTTCCAAATTCACATTGTCCTCAACCTCAATGTTTTTTGGTCCCGTTTTGTCATCAAAAAACCTCCAGCCGGAATCTTGGAGTAAACTATTTATTTTGATTC
>CAYHZE010000100.1:0-3662 GCA_964361015.1 uncultured Candidatus Saccharibacteria bacterium
GAATCGAACCCGCATCAATGCCTTAGAAGAGCATTGCTCTATCCATTGAGCTATGGGGGCAAATTTTACTTTTTACCGAATTGCTCATCAAAAAAGTTTACTATCTTCTCCCTTTTTACCTCTTTCTGTTCACGCGTTACCAAATTTTTTACCGCGACAACGCCTTTTTTCGCTTCTTCTTCGCCGTATATAATCACGAATGGGATTTCTTTTTTTACCGCATAGGAAAGTTGCGCTTGGAATGACGTATCATCACCGAGATAAAACGATGTGTTAATGTCTGCATCGCGCAATTGCTTCACTATCTGTACATAATCTGACATCAATTCCGGCAAGACATTGAATACAAGACAATTCGTCGTTGTTTGCTGTTTTTTTATTAACCCAAGCTTTTCCTGTGCGGCAAACAAGCGATCAATACCAATGGAAGCGCCGACCGAAGGAATTTTTTTGCCTGTAAACTGGGAAACAAGATTATCATATCGCCCACCAGAAAAAATACTTCCTATTTCCGGAATATCAGTAAGGATAACCTCGCAGACAATACCTGTATAGTATCCAAGGCCGCGCACAATAGAGATATCAAAGTCCCAATATTTACCGCGTACAAGCCCGAAATTCTCAAGATATTGCCCTAATGTGCATAAATCCCTTGATCCTTCTTGTGCAATAATCTCGCCATTCAAAGAGATTTGAGTAATATCTCTCGATCCAAGATTCATCAATTTTTTCACTTCTTGAGCGCTCTGCACGCCTATCATAGGTCTCAATTTCTTGAATATCGTGTCCCAACCAATCTTGTCAGCCTTATCAATAATACGCAATACTGCCCATATTTTTCTTGCGGGAAAACCACAAATTTGAGGAAGTGCATTGAGTAACTTGCGACTGTTTATCTTGATTTTGAAATTATCAATGCCAAGATTTTTTAATGTGGTATAAATGACAATGATGATTTCTGCGTCCGCATTCATTGAAGACGATCCGATGATGTCAATATCCGCCTGCATAAATTCGCGGTACCGCCCGGCTTGAGGGGACTCGCCCCGCCATACGCGACCTATCTCATAACGCTTAAAGGGTTTAGAAATGTCGGGATTTGCGGCAACAAAACGTGCCAATGGCACCGTGAGATCAAAACGCAAAGAATTATCAGATTTTTCTTCCTGCGATCCCTTTACGTTAAAAATAATTTTTCCCGAATCTGCTTCGCCTCCGGTCAGCACTTCAGTGCGCTGTACAGACGATGTCTCCAACGGATCAAATCCAAAACTCTCAAACGTCTTGCGTATGGTCTTAATCATTTGCGCGCGCGCGATTGCCTCGCGAAGCCCATAATCGCGAAAACCGCCCGGAAGTTCGGGCTTAATGCGGCGTTCTTTTTTTGCCGCTTTTCTTAATTTTCGGGCATTCTTCTTTTTAATAACCATAGGCTTTATGATAACAAAAATAAAAGACTTTTGCAAGTATTAGTTTGACAGATCATTGATTCTATGACACTGCAATATAGGCGGCACAGAAATGACAGAACAAAAAGAGAGTTTTGTAAGTGACCTCCACTCTCCGATGTAGGGTTATAAAAGTATCTCATTTATTAGATAACATACATATATATGCGTATCACACTCTCGGTATTAAAAGCGGATATCGGATCAATTGGCGGACACACGAAGCCGTCGAAAGAAATGATAAACACGGTAACATTTATTATAAAAGAAGCAAAAGACAGAGGTTTGATTATTGATTCCTTTATATCGTACACGGGCGATGACATTGCCATTACGATGTCGCACTTGCACGGAGTAGGAAATACTGAAATTCATCAGCTTGCGTGGCGGGCATTTCGGGAAGGAACCACCAAGGCGCAATTGGCCGGACTTTACGGCGCGGGACAGGATTTGCTTGTTGATGCCCCTTCCGGAAATATCAGGGGGGCCGGCCCTGCGGTCGCAGAAATGGAATTTGAACACAGCCCGGTAAAAACCAACAAAGTCCGTCCGGCCGAATCATTTATGCTTTTTGCCGCGGACAAATGCGGACCCGGCGCCTACAACCTTCCGATATATCTTGCATTTGCCGATCCTATGTACTGTGCGGGACTCATGCTTCCCAAACTCATCAAAGGATTCCGTTTTGATATTATTGATATGGATAATAAAGATGGAGATAGTATTATCTCGCTCAATGCCCCGGAAGACTCGTATCGCATTGCGGTATTACTACGCGACAATGAGCGATTTGCCATTGAAGGTATTTATTCGCGCACATACGAAGGCGAACAAACAGTTGCCATATCGGCACAGCGTTTGCACAATATCGCGGGGACGTACACCGGCAAAGATGATCCTATAGCGCTTGTGCGCAATCAGGGTATTTTTCCGGCTCCGGAGGAAATCTTGATGCCATTCACGAAGGCGCATTTTATCGGCGGCGATGCGCGCGGGTCTCATGTGATGCCGCTTATGCCCGTTGCCATCAATACCCCAGTTACCGGTTTTTATTGTCTTCCGATTGTATCAGCCATTGGATTCTCTCTTGACCCCGCCGGATATTTTTCGCATGAATATATTGATTTTTTTGACAACCCCTCATGGGACGTTGTGCGTAATAAAGCACAGGAAAAAGCTATAGAGATGCGCTCGCAAGGATGGTCGGGCGCGGCCATGCTCCCGTATCACGAACTTGAATACAGCGGCTTTCGTGATACCGTGAGCGGGCTTGTTGATAGATTTCGTTTGCGCAATCAAGAGAAATCCACTGACATACATTCTTCGACAAATGGCGGATAATTTTCCACGCCATCTCCATTTTTACTGAAACAGTAATAAATATATTTGAACATTGCGGAAAAATTTTATAAACTGAAAGCGTGGAAAAGAAAAAGAAGCTGTATGTTGGTGTGATACGCTTTCCCGGATCAAATTGCGATTTTGATGCGCTGAATTTTTTCCGCAGATTCGGCCATAGCGCGGAATTTATCTGGTACAAAAATAAAACATTGCCGCCCTGCGATTTGCTTGTATTGCCGGGCGGTTTTGCGTTTGGGGATCGGGTGTATGCAAAAGCAACCGGGCAATATCATATAGACCCGGGCGCGCTTGCAATCAACTCACCGATACTTGGCGCTTTGAGGAAAGCCGCGCAAGCAAATGCGCCAATCCTTGGTATCTGCAATGGTTTTCAGATATTGGTAAAAGCAGGACTTTTGCCAGGCGCGCTCGTACAAAATAAATCTAAAAAATTTTTCTGCGATTATGTAACATGCAAAGTCACCGGCAGTTCGTTTTTTAACGACCTTGTCATGCTTAATAAAACATTCATTGTTCCGGTTGCTCACGGATACGGAAGATATGTTATTGCAAAACGCGAACAAATAGCACTCGAAAAAAATGGACAAATTTTTTTGAAATATGAAAAATTAAATCCTAATGGTTCGGTGGGTAGTATCGCGGGAGTGAGCAATGCGCAAAAAACAATTTTTGGCATGATGCCCCATCCAGAACGTTCTCCGGATGCGCGCTATTTTATGCAAGCAATAGAAACATATGTCGCAAAAATCTAACATTCCGACTATTCTTGCCCAGGCTATGGCAAGCGAACACACGAGCTACAAGAGCACCAAGCATATTCTTTCTCAACTGCACACAAGCGGCAGATATGTA
>CAYHZE010000101.1:0-3656 GCA_964361015.1 uncultured Candidatus Saccharibacteria bacterium
CCTATATGGGAGGGGCGTTTAGCGCGGCGTGCGGAGAGAAATTTCGTTTAGTTGTGGAAGAAGCAATTAAACGCTCTTTCCCATTGATTCTCTATAGTGCTACCGGCGGCATGAGTATGTGGAATGGCACAGTCGCTCTGTGGCAAATGGCAAAAACAACACTCTCTATGATACAGATGCATGAGGCAAAACTGCCTGTTATAAGCATTATTGGACATCCTACTACAGGCGGTACGTTTGCAAGCTATGCGCTACAGGCGGACTTCTTGATTGGTGAGCGCAAGGCAGAAGCGCGTTTCGCGGGCCACCGCGTAGTTACCCTCTCAAGCGGCGGCAAAGATATTGACATCCACGCCACAAGCACGGAATTCTTCCAACAGCATGGGTTATTGCACACGGTCATTGAGCGACGGCAGTTAAAATCCGCGGTATATGGATTACTCCGAAATTGGCATGAAAAAAAATCGTCCGAACAACATGGCATTGCGTAAAAAAGTCATCCAAAGCGGCTACGAAAGGCCGCTTTTTAATAAAAATCTCTATAAAAATGGGCGCACTAGGATTCGAACCTAGAACCGGTCGTGTATAAGACGACTGCTCTGCCGTTGAGCTATGCGCCCGTTTGATTTTTTATTCCTTGTTCCTCGTACGGGAGCGAGGTGAGGAGTGGTAGAGCCCAAGCAAAATATTTTTACATGTTCTCTACCCCCCTAACCTTCCCTATGCTAGGGGAGGAACTAAACGCGTAAATTTTCACATGATATCGTTAATTATTCTTTCACCAACGCCTCAAACTCCTCTCGTTCAATAGTCTCTTTTTCCATTAAGACTTTTGCGATTTCTTCGAGTTTACTGCGGCGCTTGGTGAGAATGTCTTTGGCGCGGGTATGAGTCTCGGTGATGAGGTGTTTCATTTCTTGATCAATCAAACGGGCGGTATCTTCCGAGTAATTGCGCTCGGTGCCGATTTCTTTGCCCAAGAAAATCATTTCCTCTTTTTCTCCCAACACCATGGGGCCGATTTTTTCAGACATGCCGAACCGTGTGACCAAACTGCGGGCAATGTCGGTGGCTTTGCGCAGATCATCGGACGCGCCGGTAGTGAGGTCGTCGAATATCATTTGCTCTGCCACGTATCCGCCCAGAGATACGGCCATTTCGTCAAGAAGATGCGCGCGGGAATACAAGTGTCGGTCTTCGGAGGGAAGTTTGAGCGTGTATCCTCCGGCGCGTCCGCGCGATACAATGGAGATTTTATGCACCGGATCGGCATGGGGAAGTGACGCGGCGACTAGCGCGTGCCCTGCCTCATGGTATGCGGTTATGTTTTTTTCTTTGGGGGTAAGGAGATTACTTTTGCGCGCGGGTCCGAGCATGACTTTTTCAATCGAGTTGATGAAATCCATTTGTCCGACAAGTTTTCTGTCAAAGCGCGCGGCAAGAATGGCGGCTTCGTTCACGAGATTGGCAAGATCAGCTCCGGAAAAACCCGGTGTACGTTCGGCAACCACGCGCAGATGTACATCTTCTTCAAGGGGTTTATTTTTTGTATGAATCGCGAGTATCTCAATGCGGTCATTGAGGCCCGGCACATCAAGAATCACGCGCCGATCAAAACGGCCGGGCCGCAAAAGCGCGGTATCAAGGACATCCGGACGATTAGTGGCCGCCATCACGATCACGCGGTCATCGGTTTCCATGCCGTCCATTTCCACAAGGATCTGATTAAGGGTTTGCTCGCGCTCGTCGTGTCCCCCGCCCACGCCCGCACCGCGCATCCTGCCAATCGCATCAAGCTCGTCAACAAAAATAATCGCGGGAGCCACTTTTTTCGCCTGCCTAAACAAATCGCGCACGCGCGACGCGCCCACGCCGACAAACATTTCAATAAATTCGGATGCCGACATATGAAAAAACGGAACGCCCGCTTCCCCACTCACCGCCTTTGCAAGCAATGTTTTTCCGCTTCCGGGCGGCCCCATCAATAAAACTCCTTTGGGAATTTTTGCCCCGATATCAAGAAATTTTTTCGGGTTTTTTAGAAACTCTACGATTTCTTCCAGTTCTTCTTTTGCTTCCTTTGCGCCTGCGACATCCTTAAACGTGGTGCGCTCCTTTTGGTTCTCGGGACTAATAAGCCGCGCGCGACTTTGACCGAACGTAAATGCCTGCATGGATCCGCGCTGAACTTGCCTTGCCGTGAACCAAATAAAAAAAGCTATTAAAAGAATCGGGCCGAGGATTGGTAATAAAATAGTAAGGAAAAAGTTCCATCCGCTATTATAGCGTACCGCTACATTAACATTACGCAGCTGCTCCGGCTGGACGCCATAATTTTTTAATGTATCAGAAAAGCCCGTATCAAGCTCTTTTTGGGCGCTCAACTGCTGTCCATCCTTTAATTTGATGTCGAGTTTGGTGTCTATAATTGAGATTTCACCCACCTCCCCCGCATTGATTTTGGCAACCAGCTCGGTAAGCGTTAGTTCCTTTTTAGGCCGAAATTGACTCGCGGCAAGTGAATAAACAGTGGCAACGGAAAGGAGAATAACAAGTACCCAGATAAAATTCTTTGATAATTTTTTCATGAAGTTTATTATAGCGCAGTCTCATTTTTTTGCAACTCATATCATTGACTTTTTATTTATTTCGTATTATGCTACTTTTTGTATGCGGCATAGGGATAACTTTATGTTGTCTCATCTCTTGAAAGGTCATATACTATAGAGAGGTTATTATTCACATTTCAAAGGTCGTCCATATTATTTTTTATATGAGCAGAATTGTACTGGCATAAGAATTCATCAATACTATGAACAAAATAGCACTTGTTGACGCTGTATATGAAAAAATCGGTGGCACTAAAAAAACAGCCGAGGATGCGGTAGACACGGTATTTGATACCATTGCCACAACTTTGGCAAAAGGAGAAGAGGTGGCAATTTCTGGTTTTGGATCGTTTCTTGCAAAGAAGCGAGCCGCGCGCATGGGTGTAAACCCCCGCACAGGTGAAAAAATTCACATAGCCGCCACCACAACCCCGAAGTTCCGCGCAGGTAAGGCGCTTAAAGAAGCTGTTAAGTAATTTTTTCTTAAACTTCAAAACAAAAATACCCTTATCAATGGGTATTTTTGTTTTTGTAAAAGCGGGATATGCTAGGATTTTAAAATCTTTTCAACAGAAATAGAGCAGATATTCATAGTGTGAGACTGTAGAAGAATGCCCAGAAGTTGTCATTGCGAGGAGCAGTAGCGACGAAGCAATCTCAACCTTGAGGTATAGATTGCTTCGCTACGCTCGCAATGACACCGTAGAAGATATTCTTCTACAGTCTCAGTGTACAAAAACTATTAGTTGCGCATTTACAAATTTGTATCAAGCGGGTAGGGGCAATCTATTTTCCCTTCTTTGGCAAAATCCTTGGTGCGGACGGAGCAAAGACATTTACTCGGTCCTTCCCGTTCGATTCCCCTTCCTTCATATTAGCAAAATAAAAATCCCCATAGGATGGGAATTTTTATTTTGCTAAGCGGGTAGGGGGAATCCTCCTCCCCCGCGCTACGCACGCTTTGCTTTACAAAGCGGCTTCACACTCCTCCAGAGCCCGGGTTTTCAAAACGTGAAGACATTCACGTTTTGAAATACCCTTCGATTC
>CAYHZE010000102.1:0-3626 GCA_964361015.1 uncultured Candidatus Saccharibacteria bacterium
CTTTTTCGCGTGGCGGAATTGCTTGGATTTGAAGGGGTGGGAGACAGCGAGCATGTGGAGTTCGGATTTATGAAATTGCCCGAGGGCGCGATGAGTACGCGCGCGGGCAATGCGATCTCGCTTGATGCGGTATTGGATGAAGCGGAAAAACGGGCGCGAGAGGTGATTGAAGAAAAGAATCCTGATTTAAAAAATGCGGATGAAGTGGCAAAACAAGTGGGACTCGGGGCAATTAAATTTTTTGATCTTTCGCATAATCGCGTGTCAGATATAGTGTTTCGTTGGGAAGATGTGCTTTCGTTTGAGGGAAAGACGGGACCATATATCCAATATACGTATGCGCGTCTCCAAAGTATTTTGCGAAAAAATACAACTCCTGTCGGCGAACGATTTTCCGATACGCATATCTTTGATAACAAAGAGCGGACGTTATTGTTCCACTGTATGCATTTGTCTGAAGTAATGGAGCGAGTTATAGAAAAATGGTCTCCGCATTTGCTTGCCACTTATCTTCACGATCTTGCCAAACGAGCCAATGAATTTTATCATTCGCACGCGGTTCTTTCCGAGTCCGATCAAAACAAAAAAGAATTTCTCCTCATGCTCGTACAGGTTATCGCCATCACGCTTGCTACCGGTATGTCGCTACTCGGCATTGACACGCCAGAGGAAATGTAATACCTCCTAGACTTGCCATACCATGGCTCCTTTGCTAATATATAGCAAATATGCTATATATTCATTATGGTAATGATCCCCCGCCTGAAAAATTATGCTAGCAGAAGAGAAATTAATCATAGAACCTTATAAAAACGGTAGCGGCGATTTTCCGATTAAGGATTTCCTCGAGAATTTACCGCGTAAAGACTTTCATTATATTGTAAAGAAATTGTCCTATTTTCAGGGATATTCTATATCTCAACTTAAAAACAGTCGCCATCTGGAAATCGTACGTGGACACAATGAATTTTGGGAATTAAAATTTCATCATATTTCAGAATATCGCGCTGTATGTATTCTTCGAAAAAATAAGATTATATTACTTGAGATGTTTAAGGGTAGTGGAAGCCGTGGTAATGTCACGAGGTATATAGAAAAGTGTCTTGAGCGAGTTAAAGTTTGGGATAAAAACTATCCTTAATAAGTCTAAATATTATTATTTTTTAACAAAAATAAAATTATGTCTTTTGAAATGATGATACAAAAAATAATTGAGAAAAAACCAGCGTTAAGGAAGAAGTATACACAACATGATCCTTACATTGAAGTAAGTAACCTTATTAGTGCTGCAAGAATATATAAAGGATTCAGTCAAGAGGAACTGGCTAAATTAGTTGGAGCTAAACAATCAAGTATCGCAAGGCTTGAGAGTGGAAGATTTCTTCCGAATGTGACGTCTTTGGATAAAATTGCAAAAGCGCTCGGTAGCTATCTTATTATAAGATTTGGATTTATGGAAGAAATTCCCGCACCTACTTATATACTAAATATAGTAGTAGCCACTCATGGCACAGGCAGATCAAGTGTCGTAAGTAACCCGATTACCGCATCTGACAATGCCAGTACTCTTTTGCCCATTTCATTATCTAATCATAACTAACTCCATGTCAGAAAAGAAATCTAATCAATCCTATAGACATATTTGGTCAATTCTGTGTCAGTCTTCATCAATTGATAGAGATACGAACAGACTGTCATTATCTAATGTATTAGAAGAGATTACTCTCAAGCAGTTAGGTGATCAGGCGGCAATGAAAGAAAAGGATACACTACATTCTCAAAAGCCTACGGGTATTCCTTTTGATTTTGAGATTGTAAGCGTTTTAGAGCGTCTTGATGACAAAGATAAGGGTCCCCTCACTAAGGAGGCAGAGTTAGAGTTTATAGATCCACAAGGAAATTCGCTTCTGAAGAAGAATTTTGAGATGAACTTTTTAAAAGGATTTAAAAGGTTAAGGTATAGAATAAAAATGAATGGCCTCCAGATTACCATAAACGGAACTTATCAATTTTCTCTCCGTATGAGAGAGTCTAAAGATAGTTCTTTTGAAGAAGTTGCGAAACTTCCTCTTGATATAAAATTCTGATGGAGAATATTTTCTTTTGCTAATCATGTCTTCTGAAAAGCATCAATTCAACCTGCCGGAATTCGAGGAAACAGTACTGAAATTCTGGGAGAAAAACCGTATTTTCGAGCGTACGCTCGAAAATACAAAAAAGGGTAAGCCGTTTATCTTTTACGAAGGGCCGCCCACGGCAAATGGATCGCCGGGGATTCATCATGTGGAGGCGCGCGCGTTTAAGGATTTGATTCCGCGGTATAAAACTATGCGCGGATTTCACGTTCCCCGCAAAGCGGGTTGGGATACGCACGGGCTTCCGGTGGAAATTCAAGTAGAAAAAGAACTTGGACTAAAAACAAAACAGGATATTGAGCAATACGGCATTGCGCCATTTAATGCAAAGGCAAAAGAATCAGTGTGGCGCTATAAAGAAGAATGGGATCGCTTAACCAAGCGCATGGGTTTTTGGCTTGATTTGGAGCATCCGTATATCACCTATGATCCGTTCTATATGGAGAGCTTGTGGTGGATTATTAAAGAGTTTTGGAAAAAGAAATTACTTGTGGAAGATTTCAAAGTGCTTCCATGGTGTACGCGATGCCAAACCGGGCTTTCCACGCATGAGTTGGCGCAGGGGTATAAAGAAATAGAAGATAGATCTGTATACATTAGATTTCCTATAACTGTTGGCCTAACAGAAAAGCATTTGCAAGGAAGGAAAATATTATTAATAGCACAACAAAAACAAAATCAGAAAATGTGGAAGAATACGAATTTTCTTGTTTGGACAACTACTCCATGGACATTACCTGGTAATGTAGGGCTTGCCGTCAATCCAGAAGCTACTTATATAAGAGTACCTGATCCAAAATTGCCTGGGGCTTGGCTGATTCTTGGAAAAGAGAACTATGATTTGTTGTATAAAAAGGGAATATTTTTAAAGAAAGAAGAACCACAAGATAGTTTTTTGGGGATAGATTTGGTCAGTGTCACTGATGAGATGGGCACGGCAGGAAAGTATAATTTAAGATACGAAGCATTGTTTGGCTATATTATTCCGACTGGACGCGTAAGAAATTTCGGAAATGATGTTGGTTGCATCTATCCCGCATCTTTTGTAACTACAACTGATGGAACGGGTATCGTGCATACTGCAGCGCTATATGGAGAAGATGACTTGATACTGTGGAGAAAATTTCATCAAGGTCCAGTTCGGCTATTCAATAAGATATATGAGGACGGGAGATTTTTTACTGATATGCCCCAAGAAATTGGTATAGGGGGCGCATATGCTAAAAATTCTGAAACTGAAAAAAAGATTATCGATTATCTCAACCAGAAGAATTTATTTTTTGCTGATGAAAATTATCTACATGACTATCCTCATTGCTGGCGGTGCAGTACGCCTATTTTGTATTATGCGCGCAAGGCGTGGTGGATTAAGACTACGGCGGTGAAAAAAGAATTGCTTGCGAATAACGAAACGATCAATTGGGTGCCGGAGCATTTGAAAAAAGGGCGGTTTGGGGAATTTCTTAAAGATGTGCGCGATTGGGCGTTTTC
>CAYHZE010000103.1:0-3581 GCA_964361015.1 uncultured Candidatus Saccharibacteria bacterium
TGAGTGTAGTTGAGGAGTGAAGACGACGAAATACTGAGCTTAGCAAAGCGAATGTACAAGCCGAATGTGCGATGATGAAATCATCCCGTTAGACGCGTGAATGCGCTGTCTGTCGGGATGATTTTTGTGTTATCCACAGTCGCGCCATTGTCCGGAGAAAGCGATGTGTGATATAGTTAATGCTAGAATTCGTTTAAATTGTGAATGCAATTATTAAGAATTTTCACGCCACCTTTTTAAAGTCGACAGAGATTCGTCTCGGTCCTCTTTAAATGGGTGGCATTTTTCGCCTTAAGAAGCTCAATAATTAAGCGGTAGATCCGAATATACATGAAAAAAAACGCGCGGGTCGTAAAGAATAACATAAAAACACCTGGAATTTTTACATCTGTTCGCAAACGAGATGGTCGCATCGTTCCTTTTGATCAAAAGCGAATTGTGAGCGCCGTTTTTCGGGCGATGCGGGCGATTGGCGAAGGAGATGCGGCTCGGGACTCTGTTCATCTCGCTGAAAAAATTATTAAAGGACTTTTAAAAAAATTTCCAGCGACTCATACGCCAAGCATTGAAGAAATTCAGGATGTCGTTGAAGAGATTTTAATCGTTTCTGATTTTCCAAAAACTGCAAAGGCGTATATTTTGTATCGAGAAGAGCGAACGAAATTGCGCGCTATTCGACGCGATGTTCCGGTAGAAGTGAAACAGTTTGCCGACGAAAGTAAAAAGTATTTTCGAAATCAGCTTTCCGAATATATTTATTACAGCACCTATTCCAAGTGGTCGCCAGAAAAAAATCGTCGTGAGACATGGGTAGAGACCGTGGATCGCTATATAAACTTCATGCGGGAGAATCTTGGCACGAAGCTTTCCGAGTCAGAATATAAAGAGATTAAAACATATGTGCTTGAGATGAAAGCGTTGGGTTCTATGAGGCTTTTATGGGGAGCCGGGAAGGCCGCTCGTAAAAATAATATCGTGGCATATAATTGCTCTTTCACCGCCCCGACTAAATGGCAGGATTTGGCAGAGATTATGTATATCTCTATGAGCGGAACTGGTTGTGGGTACTCCGTAGAGCGACAGTTTGTTGAACAATTTCCATTGATTGAGCGTCAAACCGGAAAAAAGATTCCGATGCATCTTATTGACGACTCTAAAGAGGGTTGGTGCGACGCCCTAACGCTCGGCCTTTCTATGTGGAGCAGTGGTAAGGATATCGAATTTGACTATTCGGCAATTCGTCCGGCAGGAGCGCGTCTTGCAACCATGGGCGGGAGAGCAAGTGGGCCAGATCCTTTGCGAGCACTGCTTGAGTATGCTCGCGCAAAGATTCTTTCTCGTCAGGGTCGCCGCTTAACCACATTAGATGTGCATGATTTGATTTGTAAAATTGGCGAAGTGGTGGTGGCGGGAGGTGTTCGCCGCAGTGCTCTTATTTCGCTTTCTGATTTAGATGATGTAGAAATGCGCGATGCTAAAAATGGACAGTTTTATATCACTAATCCAGAACGATCAATGGCAAATAATTCGGCAGTATACAATGAGCGGCCGACTATGCGTCAGTTTTTGGATGAATGGGTCAATTTGGCGAAAGCAGGATCGGGCGAGCGGGGGATTTTCAATCGCGGCAGTCTAAAAAAGCAAGTGCCTGTACGACGATGGAAGGTTCTTCAAGGCAATCCGTACAAAACAGGAACGAATCCATGCGGAGAAATTATTTTACAGTCAAAGCAATTTTGTAATTTAAGCGAGGTTGTCGCGCGAGCAGACGATACCGAGGAGACTCTCATGGAAAAAGTTCGGGTAGCGACCATATTGGGAACCTACCAGGCATCTCTTACTGATTTCCCGTATCTTTCGAAAGAATGGAAAGAAAATTGCCAACATGAGGCGTTACTTGGAGTTTCAATTACGGGTCAGTGGGATTGTAAGGCCCTTCGCAATCCAAATACTTTTCGCAAATTGAGAGAAGTCGCATTGGACACAAACAGAAAATATGCCGCGCGTTTTGGCATCAATGTTTCGACATCTATTACCACAGCGAAACCATCGGGCAACGGCTCTCAATTATTTGATTCATCAAGCGGGACGCATCCTCGACATTCCAAGTATTACATTCGTCGCGTGCGTGTCCAGCAACATGATCCGATTTTTCAATTTCTAAAGGAGGAGGGCATTCCGTACCATCCTGAAGTCGGGCAGAATGTAGAGAGCGCAACGACATTTGTGCTTGAATTTCCGGTACAGGCTCCCGCAGGATCAATTTTTAAAGATGATCTTACGGCGCTTGAACAGCTTGAATATTGGCAGATGGTTAAAGAAAATTACACCGATCACAATCCGTCAACGACAATCTCTGTGAGCGAGGACGAGTGGCTTTCTGTGGGAAGTTGGGTGATGGATCATTGGGATATCGTTGGCGGACTTTCGTTTTTGCCTCGATCTGAGCATGTGTATCGCCTGGCTCCATATGAAGCGATCACAGAAGTTAGGTACAAGGAGTTGATGAAGAATTTTCCAACGCTGGACTTCTCAAAGCTCGTTCTTTATGAACAAGAAGACAATACAAAGAGCGCTAGAGAATTGGCGTGTGTTAGCGGGGTGTGCGAAATAGATTTTTCTCAAGAAACTATAACGACTGCCGCGTCATCCGTTCCATCTCCTTCATCTGATTCGCAACAAGCGCAAAGTGCGTAATTTCACAGAATATTAAAACCCCCACTACAATAGGCGTTTTGCCTATTGTAGTGGGGGTTTTATGGGTAATCTATCGGCGGGCGCAACAGTTGAATACATCAATTGGTCTGTGGCGGCGTTACGCGGCATGATTTGCGCGTTATTTCTTTTGTGATACGATTGTTTTTCTCAGGCATTCTTTTTTATTCTTTTACAAAGGAGGTCTAGCATGAGCGATGCATTCACTGATATTGCTCGTGATGAGCGGAGAGGTCGTCTGCATGATGATTACCTCGGGTCGCTAAAAGAGTTTTTGAAAAATTCTACAGAGGATAATCGGCGCGCTGTTATTGAAGCTGCTTATGAAACCGATTGCGTGCCACATGGTTATTGGGGCAATCGAACCGATTTTTCAAAAAACATTGAAAAAGAGTTAGAGCTTCTCCAAAACAGCGACAAAAACGCGTGGGCAAAGTTTCTGTTTAATCTGAAAGATGAGCATGATTTTAAGGAATTTAAATCTCTATCGCCTTTTGCGGACAAGTTTGTTGTCGCTGTTAATTACGGTTGTGGTTTTGTAAATTTACACGGAGACATTGTTCCGTTCGTCGACTCCTTAATTCATAATCGTCTGGGGTGGAAAACTTATGATTGCGATCAGTATGTTCTTGTTTTGGACAAGCCCAATGAGGGGGCAGTCGATGGTTTTTGGGTCAGATGCGGGATTTGTGGAATAAAAGGACCCAGAGCGGCAGAGTGATTTTATTGCGGCTAGCGAGGAGCGAAATGGGAACTTTGTTCACATTTCGTCCGAACGACGACACAATATTGTATCTAGTTATATTTGAATAAACAGAACTGTTTTGTTAGAGTGTCCGCGATGAATTCATCGCGGATTTTTTTGT
>CAYHZE010000104.1:0-3459 GCA_964361015.1 uncultured Candidatus Saccharibacteria bacterium
TGGTAGTTGGTAGTTGGTAGTTGGTAGTTGGTAGTTGGTAGTTGGTAGTTGGTAGAAAAAATTTAAAAACTTTCTTCTCTTTCCTGCAAGCTAATTTATTATACCGTTTTCAGAGAACTAACACGAGGACAAAGAGTTATCCACATTACATGTATATTGATTTTTTCCCCTCCTATGTTAGGAGGGGTTAGGGGTGGTAGGAGTGAGGGCAAGAACCTAAAGAAAAAGTTGATACGCCTCACTTCTACCCCTCCTTTCCTCCCCTACAATAGGGGAGGAAACAGAGTTGGATTTATTCCCCTCCTGATGCAGGAGGGGTTAGGGGTGGTATGGGTAAGGGATAAAAACTCTATATCTTCCTCCTCACCCTTACCCCTCCCAACCTCCTCGCTATGTACGGGGAGGAATAAAATACATAAATACTCATGAAATAATATACTCCCCGCGCATGCGCGGGGAGTATATAAAAAGAAACCTCTACGATACTCCTTATCGGGTAATCTCAATCACAGGGCCGCCGGTTTCCGGTTCCCCGTCGCATGAACCGACAGTGATTGTCCCATTCAAGTTTTTCTTCAAATAGTAACCTGTTTCAAGAGCAAGCGCATTCCAATCAATTCTTAAGGCATCAGCAGATGTAGGACTTTCAGGTAAAGCAGACAAGTAGGTGCCTATATAACCCGCTGGGAGGAACACGCATGAATTTAGGGCAATAGCCACATCGCAATCAGTATCTACTACTCGCGCTGCACATGTAGTTCCCGAAGATACGATCATACGATTCGCCCCATTGGAAGGTACAGTTGCCTCATCGCCAAGCGCGCCAGCCGTGCCAGAACCTTTATACGCTCCCCCGTCATCCACTTGGGCGACTTTAATGGCTTCTAAGATAGCTGATACATCCGTGTAGCGCTTTGCATTGCGCGAATCAAGTAACCGTTTAGCTGGATTCAATGCCACGAATGCAACGACCGCAATGATGCCAACAATGGCAATGGCAATCAAAAGCTCAATTAACGTAAAACCCTTTGTATATGTTTTTCTCATAATATCTATTGCATAACACCGTCGTAAAAACAATGTTACGCGTCTATAAATTATATTAATGAATAATAAAATAAAAAATAAAATTGAATAATGAACGACCTTTGGATGGTAAAACAATATCAAGACTTACTTGTTTAACTTTTTATTCCCCTCCTAAATAGGAGTGGTTAGGGGTGGTATGGGTGAGGGCAGAAACTACATATTGAAAGTTTTATGCCTCACCTCATACCCCTCCCAGCCTCCCCTATGCTAGGGGAGGAATCCTCCACTTATTATTATCCCGCTACTCCTTTTGCGCGTACTGTGAAGAAACCCATGCCGTCTGCTCGCCTTCCCAGGATAATTGTATCTTATACCATTTTCCCTTTTCTTCCAACAATATATACTTTCCCCCAGCATAGACGCGGGTGACAATAGCATAGGTCGTTCCCGGTCCTTTACGCGCATTGAGCCAGCCCGTTGTGGTGTCTAGGATGATAATGCGTGGTGTCGGTTTTTCTACAATAGTCGGTTCAATGATATTTTTTACCGTAATAAATTCCGATGTCTTCACGCGCACGCGTCCATAGAGCGTAAATATATTTGGATTTGCCGTTGCCATAATATTGAGCACCGACACATAAGGCGATAGCGCGCTTACATCTATGTTTGTTTTCTGACGTACTTTTTCCAAAAGAAGATCCGTCACTTCACCCATAGGATACAGTAACCATTGCACGCGGAGAGGAAATGTGATATTTTGTTCGTCTGCGGGCCGATTAATCGGCTCTTGCCATAATTGCTGTGATTTTTCCGCGGCAATCTTTACTGCGTTTGCTCTCGCATCTGCAACCGCATTCGCATAACTGGTTGCGCTCGGTACTTCGTCTTCAAAAATCTCGCCGTGTGCGCCACCCGGTATATCTTCTTCCGGCAAAACAATAATCTGAATATCTTCATTAAAAATCTGTATGCCGCTCTCGCGCAGTGCCGCTACCGGAGGCGTTTGCGCGTTTGAACGCGTGTCCCAACGATCACGGAACCAAACCGCGCCAAAAATCCCCACTATACCCATTATCAATATCGCCAGTAATACTATTTGTTGGCCCCGCGATGCCGGCGTGCGCACAAATTCAACAGAAGAAATTATCACCGGTCCTTGATTTTGTTCCTGATCTGTCATGCCTTGAACAAGATCTCCTTGTTCAACGATATGTTTGCCGGTATCATACCCCAAAAAGGAAGGGTCATTGGTAAATTTTTTTGGATATAAGCCCCGAAAGGCAAGGCCAGATGCTTCAATATATTCCAAAAATGCCTGACTGCGTAAAAAAATTGACTCCCCCAACCATACTGACGTGCCAAGATTTTCTTCAAAATATTCTTTTATGCCTTTTAATTTTGCCGATCCGCCGACAAGCACCGCCCGCTCCACCCGCTCGCCTGTTTTATCCTGAAAATAATCAATACTTACCTTTACTTTTTGAGTGATAGCTTGCAATGTCTTAATGATGACAAAAAAACTTTTGTCTTTTTGATCAGAAAGTCCGATTTTTATCTTCATGCGTTCCGCGTCTCTGAGCGGTATGTTCAACTCCTTGCCTAGGGACAATGTGATGGCGTCCCCCGCATAAGGAAAAGATTGCAAATAGCGCAAGCCCTGTTTTGAAAAAATAGAAATAGTAGTTGTGGCGGCCCCTATATCAACGATACATATAGGTGATTGCAAGGGAGCATTGAACAGACCGCGCGCGGTAGCAAAAGTTTCACTTTCATACATGTCCACTTCAAATCCTATGGTTTTGAAAAAATTCTGCCATTCGTCAAAAACTTCCCTGCGAACAGCGATAAGGGCTATCCCCGTCAGACGAGATGATTCGTACATCGTTGTATATGAAGACAAAACTTCGTCTTTCTGCAATGGGATACTTGCCGCCATTTCTTCTTGCACAATTCTATCACGATCCTCTTGCTTATGCGGCCCTAATTCAAAAACATGAGTATACACTTGCCCTTCGGGTATGGCAAAAATTATTTTTTTGGGCGTAATAGCTTCTGGACGCGCATTTTTCATTGCTTGATCCAGCGCTACCGCAAGCTTGCGAGTATCTCTGATCCGTCCCTTTTCCACGACACCTTTAGGAAGAAAAACCCGACTCATGCTTACCATTTTCACTTCTTTCCCCTCTTGAGATAATTCAACAATTTCAATTGTGCGGTCGGAAATATCAAGTCCTACCGGATTTTTTTTTAAAAGAGCGACAATTTGTGAGACCAGTTGAGCCATTGGCAATTAAATTAAAGAAGTCTTTTATATAATATCACAAAAAGTGATACTATGCGCTGATAAGTTATCCACACAAGGGAGTTGAATTTGAAATTGAGAATTTGGTAGGACTTACGCATTTTGTTCCTCCCCATACATAGCGAGAA
>CAYHZE010000105.1:0-3449 GCA_964361015.1 uncultured Candidatus Saccharibacteria bacterium
GGGACGCGTGCTTTCTGTTCCTGTGGGCGATCAGCTTATTGGCCGCGTGGTTGATCCATTGGGAAATCCCAAAGATGGCGGCGGGCAGCTATTTGCAGAAAATGAAAAAGTGGAATTTTATCCTGTTGAACGGCTTGCTCCCTCGGTGCTTGAACGGGAATCGGTGAATACGCCGCTCCATACGGGCATCAAGGCAATAGATAGCATGATTCCGATCGGCCGCGGACAGCGCGAGCTTATTATCGGAGACCGCCAAATTGGAAAGACGTCAATTGCGATTGATACGATCATCAATCAAAAACATGACACGCGCCACCAAACGCCTATTTGCATTTATGTAGCCATTGGACAAAAAGAATCAAAAATCGCGCGCATTGTGCAGACATTAAAAGAACACGGCGCCATGGACTATACGATCATCGTATCGGCTCCCGCGTCTTCTCCCGCGTCTTTATGGTTTCTCGCGCCGTATGCGGCATGCGCCATCGGTGAATATTTTATGCATCAAGGCCGCGATGCGCTGGTTATTTATGATGATCTTTCAAAGCACGCGTGGGCATATCGCGAACTTTCGCTTCTCCTGCGCCGTCCGCCGGGACGCGAGGCATATCCGGGAGATATTTTTTATTTGCATTCGCGCCTGCTTGAACGCGCGGCAAAGTTGAATAAAGAAAAAGGCGGAGGTTCTCTTACGGCTTTGCCATTGATTGAAACACAACTTGGCGATGTATCTGCATATATTCCGACTAACGTTATTTCCATTACCGATGGGCAAATCTATCTTGAGCCGGAATTATTTTATCAGGGAACACGGCCCGCGGTGAACGTGGGACTTTCGGTATCAAGAGTAGGGTCTGCGGCGCAAACCAAAGCAATGAAAAAAGTCGCGGGCAAAATTCGGCTCGAACTCGCGCAATTTCGCGAGCTTGCCGCATTTGTCCAGTTTGCCTCCGAGCTTGACGACTCCACGCGCAAGCGCATTGACCGCGGACGGATTTTAGTGGAACTTCTCAAACAGCCCGAACTCTCTCCGGTTCCTTTTGAACATCAAGTAGTACTCTTTTATGCTGGGACAAACGGGTACTTTGACGGAACGCTTCCTGCGTTAGTGATAGAGCGCAGTTCAAAATTTCTTGATTATATTGCCAAAATATATCAAAAAGAAATTTTTGACGCGGTGCGCGAGAGCGGTGAATTGCGTCCAGAAACCGAAGAAATACTTAAAAAAGCATTGCATGAGTTTTTGGCGATATCCTCGTAAAACGGGTCAATTCCCTGGGACATATGTGTTTTCTTCCTCCCCTAGGATAGGGGAGGTTGGGAGGGGTATGAGTGAGGGATAAAACCTACGCTATATTGTTTTTCCCTCACCCATACCTCCCCTAACCCCTCCTAGGATAGGAGGGGAATAGAAAAAAATAGACGCATATATCTTATTGTAAATTCTCTATTCTAAATTCTTTATTTTATGACCGAAAAAGAAATGTTTTTAAATTCGTATGAGCGGGAGTTTGAGATAACGCTTAAATTTTTGAAAGCGTATCCAATGGAAAAGTTGGATTTTCGTCCGTATCCGAATGCGCAGTCGGCCAAAGAACTTGCGTGGAGTTTTGCGGAGGAAGAGCGCGCGCTCATATCCGGATCGCTTGGAGGAGATATTGTGTTTAAGCAAGATATTGTTCCTGAAACATTTGACGACATTAAAACAATATACGAAAGAAACCACCACCTATTTGCGGAAAAGATCGGCAATCTTTCCGACGATGCGTTTAATGAAATGGTCACGTTCGGAGCGGATTCGGATAATGCCGTAGCGCCTATGCGCAGAGGCGATGTATTGTGGCTTGCTCTTATGGACGGCGCGCATCACCGCGGCCAGTTTTCGGTGTATATCCGCATGGTGGGAGGGAAAACTCCCCCATCATACAACAAAAATTCGTCTGATTCGGAATTTTTCATATATGCCCGCAATAAAATCAGTTAAACAGCGAATAAAGTCGGTCAAAAATACGGCGCAGATTACTAAAGCAATGGAAGTAGTCTCCGCGACCAAGATGCGCCGTAGTCAAGAATTTGCCATTCACGCGCGTCCCTATGCCGTCGCTGGTTTTGATTTACTTATAAACCTTTTAGATCGCGCGCCCAATCTCCCCGAACTTTTGCGTCCAAGAGAAGTAAAGAACTCTCTTATGCTTCTTGTTGCTTCGGACAAAGGGCTTGCGGGCGCGTTTAACGGCAACATTATTAAAAAAACAGAAAGTTTAATTCGAGAAAAACAAGAAAAGGGGATTACCGTTTCTATGGTGACCGTAGGAAAAAAAGTAAGAGATTATGCGGAGCGTAGGGGATTAAATCTTGTAAAGACTTTTTGGGGCTTCGGAGATTATACCATGCCTGACGAGACAATGCCGGTGGCTGATTATTGTATTAAAGGATTTCTTGACGGATCGTATGACGAAGTTGTTGCTATCTATACGCATTTTCGCACCACGCTTCAGCAGGAAGCGGTGATGAAAAAAATTTTGCCTGTAACAAAAGAAGGGCTTGAGGACGTGATCAAAAGTATTATTCCCGAACACGGAAGATTTTCGGAAACGCGCGATTCTGCCGCGCACGAACGATTTAATTACGAATACGCATTTGAGCCGTCGGCAAAAGAAATTCTTGATTCGCTGATTCCTCAACTCATCCGCATCCATGTCCATCACTTGGTGCTTGAATCAAACGCATCCGAACACTCCAGCCGCATGGTAGCGATGAAAAATGCTTCGGATAACGCAAAAGATCTTATCGGTACGCTAACACTTGCATACAACAAAGCACGGCAAGCAAGCATTACCCAAGAATTGACGGAAATTACATCGGGGAGGGAGGCGCTGGAGGGAGAATAATGCGGAGAAAAGGAAAAAATAGAATACTTATATGTCCGAATTAACCCATATTCCCGTTATTATTGATAAAAGTCATTTGCTGACAATTGGTGAGCGGCTTTATAGTACGAGTCTTGATTTGATCCGCGAGTTGGTATCAAACGCATATGACGCGGATGCCACGCGGATTGATATTACGCTTAGGCCAACAGAAATTGTTGTGAGAGATAATGGGAGCGGGATGAGTCAAGAACAATTACAACAATATCTTACCATCGGTTCCCAAGAAAAACGTCTTCATAATACCTCGCCGCGTTTCCATAGAAACCGCATAGGAGAGTTTGGGATTGGTAAATTTTCCGTGCTTACGATTGCCGAACGATTTATTATTGAGACACAACAGTATGCATCACAATTTAGAGCAAAACTTATATTTGATACACTCCAATGGCAACGCGATTCTACATGGAGCGTGCCCTGTGAGATTCTCTCTGTTGATGTGAGTCGTGGCGACGGCACGGTTGTCACGCTTACCAATATAAAAAAGCCGCTTGAATCGGGATCTGTCATCCGTCATAT
>CAYHZE010000106.1:0-3392 GCA_964361015.1 uncultured Candidatus Saccharibacteria bacterium
CCGCGAGCCGAACCGGCGCGAGCGCTCCCCGCTTCGCCCAATTTCCGACCGCTCCTGATGCGCGCTTGCCGAGATTAATTGCTGTTCCAGCTCCATGTATTCCCAATTCTTGAGCGACAAGAAGAGAACCAATCATGAGGCCGACCGTGAGAAGATAATCGAAGAACGACGCTCCAATTTGAGGCACTTTTATCCCGTTTATATCCTGGAATTGCAAAGTCTGATTCAAATTATCCATGGTTTTTATACTAACGAGGAAACAAAGCGCGAATGCCGGAGAAAACAAAGACCATTTCATGAGTTTTTCCCACCATTGGTTTGAGAGGTATTCTGTTGCTGGAAGGATCATAAAAAGGAACGCTAGGGGTCCCAGAATGATTATGAAAAGAAGGGAAATGAATCTCATTATAAGAAGAATCGCTATCGCAAGAAGAAGAAAAATGATAACAGGGGTAATGAGAAGCTTCGTTACAATCGCTTTTGAGAGAGCGGATGTTATTCCGGCAGTATCAAAAATGTTTAGATCAATAGTTCTGCCATATGCCGCGACTTGTGCAAATATCTCGGCGCAGGTAAGGGCGTATATTTTAGGCATTGATCCTCCAAGGCAATCACCATATGTTAATACAGCTCCCAATCTTGCGGGAGGAGTGGTGTCTAGTGTATTCGGATTACTCAGTTTATTCGCAAAATCATTTAATTTTGTTTTCTTGTCAACTTCCGGTGATAGATCTGTCTCTGCAGAAACAGTTCTTGTAATGCCTGCGATTTGTTGTGCTGGGGCCGCTATCCGCGCAACGGATTTATTGATATCAATCTGATTGAAAAAGACTTCTCCCATCTGGTTTGAAGTTGAAATGACGAGAAGCGCGATCGGAAGGCTAAAGTTGATGAGAAGAGCGGAGATGATGAATTTTGGCAGCAACTTTTTCGCCGAATAGGTCTCAACATCAAAGATGGTCGCAAGAGCAATCCACAAGAGGATAAAAACAAAGAAAATATTCGCGACATCTCTCACGACCGGCCATCCGGCTTTTATGAATGAATGGTCGCTGGTGATTTTTTTATTTTGATTCAGTGCGTATACAACCGCACTTTGGGAAAGTTCTAGGGGAAATCCTATCAAGCTGTCGGCTAAGCTGTTCATTGCCATAAGAAGCGCGCAACCGATATCCAATCTTCCCGATATTGCCGTTGAAATTGTAAAATTACATGCCCCCGTCAAACTTGTACTGTCATCTCCCGCGGCCTGAGATTTTATAGGAAATATTCCAAAAACAATCAAAAGCAACAGTCCGGAGACCAAAATTTTTTTTATTATTTCTTTTTTTTCAGTGCGATTCATTGCGAATTAATGGCCAAATACATTATTCAATCCTTTTGAAATCATGACTTGAAATGCTGTATCCACGATCTGGATAACCGCCTCGTCAAATTCTTTCGCGACTGTCGGTTCCATGAAGTCGGTGTTGATTGTATTATTCAAGAGTCCGCTGACTGCCTGTCCAGGAGTTTTTATGTTTTCAATAATTGTCGGCTCCGGTGCTCGTATTTGAACGGCTGCCGCCGCAGCATTTCCGATTGCTTGTCGTTCAGCTTCATTTATTTCTTCGTGAGTGCTGTCGTAGTCTTGAAGAGCCACTTGGCGCGCTGCCTCTCTTTGTTGCGCGGTACTGGCGGCGATTTGCTCCTGGCTTGGCTGCGAAACCTCTTTTATAAAATCACCAATGAATCCACTTGATGTTTGGGCTGCGCGGGCAATGCTTGCCTGGGCAACTGCTTGAGCTTGTTGCTGGCCCGCACTAATAATTGTCTGAATAAAGTCAGTGCTCGGATCCTGCGCGAGTATTCTGTCTATTACGGTTACTGATGCTGGGTCGCGGAGATATTGAGCGTATGCGCCACTAGTAACGGAGCATTCCAATTGCAAGCTTAAATTGATGCTGTAGACGGCTTGCTGTGGCGAGGGAAAGAAATTACAGAAGTTTACGCCAGTGAGCTGGGAGAGATAGCCCCGCACGGCGTTTTCGGCAGCCTGTTTTGCGTCCAATTGAAAATTCGTCACAAACTGGGGCTTTCCTGCTTGTCCTGTGATGATGTAATTTAAGGCCATTCGCTTCATTTCTTTGATGACGAGGCGAAGGATAAGTCGAGCTGCTGGGTTTAAAAATTTTGTTCTGACAAAATCCCAGTCGGTATTAAATGCGGTAAAAGTGTTCTTAATCGCAGAAATGGTACTTTCAGTGGTTGTTTTTACATTGGTAAGTAAATTTGCTCCCGTCTCGTTCACTGGGACTCCTGTAACTTGAGCCTTCGCTTCTTGAAAGGAAAGAAGTGGAAAAATAAATAGGAATACGAAGATTCCGGAAATTATTTTTTTATGATGTGAAAAAATATTCTTCATACCAAGTTATTTTTTTCCTAAAAAGAGAAGATATCCATGTGCTCCGAGCAAAATTCCATTTTGATCAATCCATTGCCGTAAATCTTCTTGCCAGAGTTTTGTTACCGCGTTTTTTGTTTCAACTCTCGATTGGAGTGCGGCGAGTGCGCCAATCGGGTCTTCATTCATATTTCTTAAGATCGCTATTTCTTTTTTTGTTTTTATCAAAAGAGCTATCTCTTGTTGGTGAAACCAGAGAATGTTTTTTGGGATAGAGAGCTTATTTGCTTCTTGTATGATATTCTCGAATGCCGTGATCATGCGATCTAATTTTCTCAATTCAACTTCGTTGTTCGTGGAAAGCGCGCTATACGCGATCGTGAGGTCGTCTCCTAGTGTGAATACGTCTCCATTTTTGATAAAAATATCCGCGAAAAATTCAAAATAATTTTTTACCGCGTCGGCGCTAGTGTCGTTTGAAACATTCAACAAACTCGGGTCCGGGGTATCAGATACGAGAAGCGCCTGTTTTGTCGGGATTGTTTTTAAATATTGCTCAATGGTATCCGCCGATATCTTTCCTCCTCCTTGTTGGTTCAGTATATTTTGAAATGTTTTATCAGAGACGACGCTCTGCGTGAACACGTGCGTTGAATTGTTGCTGTCAAAGGAGAGCGTATCGGGCGATTTTAGCGGAATGACAAGCGTGTCGTCCGGGCCTTTTTTCAAAGGGTCTCGTCCCACTTTGATTTCTTCTCCATCAGGTGTTCCGTCGCCATCGGTATCGGGACTTTGTAGGTTGGTCGCGTACAGCGCTTCTTCCCAGTCTTTCAATCCATCATTGTCGGAGTCCTTATTCGCCTCTTCCGCGAGTCGTTGCTTTAAATCTTCGGCGATTTGATTGTGGGTATTATTTTTTTGGTCTTTTGGAAGCGGGCTTGTGATGAAAAGAACAAGAAAAGAACCAGCGCCCAACGCCAAAACAGCAAGAAGAACCCTCGCTTTTAAT
>CAYHZE010000107.1:0-3379 GCA_964361015.1 uncultured Candidatus Saccharibacteria bacterium
AAAGCACAAAATTAATTTGCCGATTATGGTAACAGTTTCCTATGGCCTATAGCGGCGAAATAAACATAAAAAACCCTCCGCTACTGGCCTTTATTTATTTACTTTGCATTGCACAAGACACATCAGATGATGTCATTGCGAGGAGCCCTGCGTTTCGCAAGGTGACGCGGCAATCTTACATTACTTAAATAGGACTTACGCACTTGATTCCTCTCCTAAAACATATCATTTTCCCCCATCTTCTTCTTTCTTCTCTTCAAAATCGGCTTCTTTTGTATTTGGTTCTTGCGTATTCGGTTCTTGCGTAGGCGGTGTATTTGCAGTATCCGGCGGTGTCTGCTTATACATAATCTCCCCTATTTTTTGCAATGTGGCGCTTAATGCCTCCGACGCACTGCGGATCGCATTTTTATCACTGCCGTCTTTCACTTGTTTGAGCGCGGCAATTTTTGATTCAATATCGGATTTAAGGTCAGCGGGAACTTTATCTCCGGCGTCGCGCAAAGATTTTTCTGCCGTATACACGATGGCATCTGCCGTATTTTTTATATCCGCCATCTCCCGCAGGTTACGATCTTCTTCTGCGTGCAGTTCCGCGTCTTTTTTCATTTTCTCAATTTCCTCTTTGGAAAGCGAAGTGGAAGCTTCTATGCGCACGGACTGTTCTTTGCCGGTTGCTTTATCCTTTGCCTTTACCGACAGTACGCCGTTTGCATCAATGTCAAACGTCACCTCAACTTGAGGAACGCCGCGAGGCGAAGGCGGAATGCCGTCAAGCATAAAACGCGCAAGCGTTTTGTTGTCTCCCGCCATCTGGCGCTCGCCCTGAAGCACATGGATTTCCACGGATGTCTGCCCATCGCTTGCGGTTGAAAAAATTTGCGATTTTGCCGTGGGAACTGTGGTATTTTTTTCAATTACTTTTGTCATCACGCTTCCCAGCGTCTCAATACCAAAACTCAACGGAATCACATCAAGCAGTAACACGTCTTTCACATCGCCCTGCATAATGCCTGCCTGAATTGCCGCGCCCATCGCGACCACCTCATCGGGATTGATTGACCTGTTCGGCTCTTTATTAAAAAGTTTTTTCACGCCTTCAATGATCGCGGGCATCCGCGTCTGGCCTCCCACCAAAATTACTTCATGAATATCTTGAATCGCAAACCCGGCATCCTTGACTACTTGCGCCGTAATCTGAAGTGATTTCTCAATCATATCGCGCACCAAATCTTCAAGTTGCGCGCGCTTAAGCGTGATGACCAAATGCTTGGGCCCGCTTGCGTCAGATGTGATAAAGGGCAAATTAAGTTCAGTCTCAATGGTGGTGGAAAGCTCATGCTTTGCTTTTTCCGCAGATTCTTTCATGCGCTGAAGCGCTAATGTATCTTTGGAAAGATCAATGCCCTGATCTTTTTTATACTCATCTACAATCCATTTGATAACGCGCTGATCAAAATCATCACCACCAAGATGCGTGTCTCCGCCCACCGCTTTTACTTCTATGGTATCTTGCGTTACTTCCAAAACAGACAAATCAAACGTTCCGCCACCGAAGTCATACACGACAATTTTTTCATCTTTCTTTTTATTAAATCCATACGCAAGAGCCGCCGCCGTCGGCTCATTGAGAATGCGCCGTACTGTAAGGCCCGCAATTTCTCCCGCCGCCTGCGTGGCTTTGCGCTGTGAGTCATCAAAATATGCGGGAACCGTGATAATCGCCTCGGTAATTTTACTTCCCAGTTTCTCCTCCGCATCCACTTTAAGTTTTTGAAGCACCATGGCGGAAATTTCTTCCGGCCGCATCCATTTGTCGCCCATTTTAATTTCAACGCCCCCGTTATCGGCTTGCTTCATCTCATACGGAAGCCACGCGGCATCGCGCTTGATTTCCGGATCAGTAAACTTACGGCCAATAAGCCGTTTGATGGAAAACAACGTGTTCTTTGGATTCGTAACTGCCTGCCGCTTTGCCAAAAGCCCCACCATACGATCGCCAGATTTTGAGACAGCCACAATAGAAGGAGTCGTGCGATTCCCTTCTTTATTCTCAATAATCCGCGGATCCCCCCCCTCCATCACCGCGATTGCCGAATTAGTTGTGCCGAGATCAATTCCAAGTATTTTTGACATAATGTTTTTTCTTTTTGCCCTATGCGCCGCAATCGCCGCACAGAAGAGCTTTACTTATTTTTTAATGTGTGATATGATTTATTTGAGAATAATTTAGATTAACCTAGCACATAAGGAAAATGGAATGGATGGAGTAATACTCTTCTTCGTAGTCATGGGACTCGTGTTCAGTCTTTGTTTTTTCTTCTCATGTTTATCCAAGCGTAAAGATCGTGATCTGCTCCAGTACCTTGTGTTATTGACACTATATAGGAAAGGACAAGCAACCGAGTCGGATATCTTGCGCTATCTTAAGATTGAGATCATTGAACTTAAAATTGAGATGATTGAAGCATGTTGCAGTCTTCTGGCGATACCAAAAGAAAAAGATGTCCGTTGGATGCTCGCCCAATGTCTCAAAATAAAATTCATTACTCAAGACGATTCAGAACAACCATTCCTCTATTACACGCTCACCGAACTGGGAGAGGTGTGGGTGGAAAATAAAATTAGCGCCTTTGTTCCTTCTGTTGTGCGAAAAAATTCATCTTAAAAGCAGTAAAGTCAAGCATGGAATACTCTCTCATCGCTATCACACCAAGCCCTCACATCCGTGTAGGGCTTTTTTCATCCCTCAATCATTCTTCGCCACTCTCACCCTCGCCGGCCGTACGACTTTACCCTGCAGGGTATATCCTTTCTGAAATTCTTCAGCAACTGATCCTGATGGAAAACTGGACTGGACTTCGCCGAGCGCTTCGTGCAATTCGGGATTGAATGGATCGCCCGGATGCAGTGGTATTATTTCAACTCCCCGCTTTTTCAATACATCAAGTAACTGGGAGCGTATAAGTAGGATGCCTTTTGTTTCCTGATCACTACCCTGCTTTCCCTCCATTTGTTGGCACGCGAGATCAAAGCTATCCAGTACCGGCAAGACATCCATGACAAGCGACCGTGTCATAAACCGCGCCGTATCTTCAAGCCGTTTGCCTTCATCATTTTTATAATTAATAAAATCCGCTTTTGCCCTCTGCCAGCCATTCAAATATTCGGCGGCTTGAGCCTTGCATTGCGCCAATTCATCGCCCGCAAGAATATCCGGCGGTGTTACATCGGCATGATTATGTTCTTCATTCGTCTGATTCATAAAATGAATTGATATAGCGAATAAGCGAAATATTTTTTTGATAGTCCATGCGTCTCGGCCCTACGAGCGTGAGAAATCCGTTGAATCCTTTGGGATGCGACCAGTGCGTAATCA
>CAYHZE010000108.1:0-3273 GCA_964361015.1 uncultured Candidatus Saccharibacteria bacterium
CCGCGCCATCGATTTTTGAAAAGGTGAGTGTTGCAATTAGAGTGCAAATTCAAGATTATCATATCTGAAAATGAACCATTATTGAATGGAGCGCAGAAGTTAGTCGATACATGTAGTAATCATTGCGTCCAAGCTGAAATCATTAAAATCGAGCACATTAATCATAAATCTCTCGGATTACTTCCGTTATGCTTATATCCACTCAGTAACTCAGATTATCTTAGCTCGCTCGCACCTCTTCTTATGCGGAGGGGCTACTATATAATCAATGGCAATTACCACCAGCAACGATTCGATAAGATATCGATGCAGGCATGCCTACAATCTGCAGGTATCCGTGTACCGGAATTCTATCCGATGAATCTCGTATCCAAGATAAAAGCTCTTATGAATACAGGCATGCAATTCCTTGCCAAACCCAACTGTCACCTGCGTAAACAGGAAATTCTTTCTCGGGATGACACGTTAGCGAGATTTCAAGATAGCATAACGGTGAAAGGAGAATACTACGCTGAAAGATTTATTGATGCCGAAAACGAACATAAGTTATATGTCGTAGGCGAAAAAATTTTCTTTGATTACAACAAGTTAGACACCAGAATGAATGAGATCATTCAAATAACTGATGGCATCCGTACGGTTTCAAAGTTAGAAATTTTTTCTTTCGATCTCATTCAAGAAACTGCAACGCATCATTTATTTGTGATTGATGTTAATCCTGCCTCTGCTTTTTACCTCGCTACAGATGCCCGAATCCAATTTGTCCAGTATGTTAAGAGCAAATTAGCGTCATTGTAATCACAGTGAAAGAAAGGATGCTTATAAATGGTGCAAAAACTAATAGGACTGTGTGGCTTACATGGTTGCGGAAAATCTTATATTGCCAAAAGTATCAAAGAACTCTTGGGTTATGAGATTCTTAACAAACGAGCGTATCTGCAACTTTTATATCAAAGATACGAATCTGACTCGATGAATAAAGACTGGGAGTCATGGTATAGAAATTTTTATCGAGAACGAGGGGCAAGAAATGTTATGCATGTAATTCTTGATGAATATTTTCTTAGAAATCAAGAGTCCCGCCTTATCGTTGTAGACGCAATCCACAATATTGAAGAGTGGAAATTTATTAAAGACACTTATCATTCAATCCTTGTGCTGGTATCTTCCCCTCAGCAGGTCAGATATCAGCGACATCCAAAACCGCGATGCGATACGGCAGAATTAGACCACTGGCGCGTACGATACGGACATGTGAATACCGATGTTGATGATTTTTGTTTATTTGCGCAAGCCGAATGGGCATTTTCTGGAGTAATGCCTCAAGTATTGCTTAATCAAAGCATTCATGCACTCGGTCAGTGGCTCAAGTAATCTAGCCAACACGTTTTTCATAGAAAAACGTGTTGTTTTTTTATAATGAAAAGATATACTCATATTAAGATGAATACTTCAAATATATGAATGATAACGCTATTAAAAAAGCTGGTGCTATAGTGCTTCGTGACGGAATAAATGGAAGAGAAATACTGCTTCTATACCGAGATAACCAAAAAGATTGGAGTTTCCCCAAAGGTCATGTCGAAACAGGAGAAACAGAGCAGGAAGCAATGATACGAGAAATTAAGGAAGAAACAGGTCTCGATATAAAAGCTTTAAGTGAGCTCCCTCATTTGAGCTATATATTACCTTCGGGTCATAAAGCTGATCTCTCAATGTTTTTAGCAACGCCTTTGTCTGCGGATCAAAAACCTATTAAGGAAAAAATCTCTGATGATTTGCAATGGATACAAATTTCTAAGGCAGAAAATCTTCTATCTTATCAAAATCTAAAAGACTATCTTAGGACAATCTATCCAAAATTAAAATTGCCACTTCAATAAAGTGGCAATGAGCTCTCCGTCAGTGAGATTGACCAGTTTCGATCAATGCAAGGCACTCATTGCCCCACGACTTACTTGGCGAACTCTGATCAATCATCGCTCGACGCGTCAATAGGTAACGAGATGTCACTGTCTGTTTCCATAATTTACTAATCGGAGTATCCACGACATTTCCGTAAGAAGGCTCACCCAACGCCGCAAGAAAGCCGCATGTTTGTATATGACCATCTGGCAAAATTACAAGCCCCCTTTGTCCTGCGCTACAAGCCGATCTCTGGAAAGGCAGTGGAATACGTGAAGGGGTTTGCTCACTCTTGAGATAATGCCCGTCAACATGCACCTGAGAATTCTTGAGGTATGGATCAAGGTCTTGGCGAAGTTTCTCATATTCTTCCCAAGTGATTCCACCTTGCGTCAAATGCTCACCACGACCAGAGGCAATAAATCGGCGAAGCATTACTGACAATCCTTCCGTTACAGCCATTTCAACAAATGGAACCACGTCTGTAACATTCACTCGAAGGATGACCATATTGACGCGCACTTCTATTCCTTCTTTGCGAAGGTTTTTCATACCCTCAAGTGTTTTTGCGAACGATCCTTTACCCCTCACGCGATTATGGCTTTCCTCCAGTCCATCAATACTCACGATTGCAGTATCTAAACCGCTTTCAGCGAGTATCTGCGCAAGAGAACCTGTCGCCAGCATTGCATTTGTGCCAATGCTTGTTCTTAAACCCCAATCGTTTGTACGGCGAACATAATTCGGAAGCGATTTGGATATCATCGGCTCGCCACCCGTAAAACGAATTTCCTGAGCACCAAATTCGGCGAGATCATCAATTGTTTTCAAAATCTGATCTTTCTTCATCTCACCCGGAAGCGCGATTCCTGAAGCATTGAAACAATCAATGCATCGGATATTACAGCTTCTTGTCAATTCGAAGAATACCTTATCGGGTCCGCTGAAGCTATGGTTAAAAAGTTCAAAAGGTTTGCGTATAATGACATTATTTGCCACAGCTTTTAATTCTGCCTGCAAATTATCGGTTAAGATTCTTGTTTCCTCAAGGAGAGAGAATTCGTCATTATTGACATATATCCTTTTCCCATTATTCACATTGAACACCGTACCGCCAAAAGATTCTTGACGCACTAAACAAGGTCTGTCTTTCCGAGGCATATCAGAGTCTCCCATTTTTGCTTATCTGTTTGACTATTTTACTTGTAAGGTACTTCTGATGAGAAGAATAACATAAATCATAAATTTGCGCAAGGTTTTGTATTAGTCCATCACATATTGGACTTTTCTAGCCGAGCAGATGAGTGAGTAAGTCTAAAAATTTGATTTATAAAATTTTTTATGGCATACTATAGACTTCAGAAATAC
>CAYHZE010000109.1:0-3163 GCA_964361015.1 uncultured Candidatus Saccharibacteria bacterium
CGGCATCCTGATATAAGGAATTTTTTCTTGTTCCGCGCGGTCAAGAAGTTTACCGCCTGTTGATATGGCGCACACCGGCATCTGGCGGTTAAGCGCCGTTTCAAATCCATCAAGCACTTCTTCTGTATTTCCTGAATACGAGCTCGCGATAAACAGGCGATGTGACGCGCGTTCGGGTTTAAGCGCAGGGAGTCCGTAATCTTGGTGAACGATGACGTCCATAAGCGGATTCCATGATTTAAGAATATCCGCGGCCAAATGAGACCCGCCCATACCCGATACCACAAACTTTTCATATGTATACAACCGATCGGCAAACTCAATGTCAGGCTCAAGCGCGAGCTGTGCATGCTGTTTAGTAATTGCTTCGTGCATGTCCATAGAGAATATAACACCGGCAAGCGTTTCAATAGTTACGAAAAAATATGTGCAATGTCCCTATAGGTCACAACTGCCATAAGTAAAATCAAAAGTGCAAATCCGATGGTATGTGCGCGAGCTTCAATGATTGGATTCATGCGAATACCGCGTATTTTTTCGATAAGAATAAAAAACATCCTCCCCCCGTCAAGCGCGGGAATGGGGAGCGCGTTGAGCACGCCTAGATTTACCGACAGCATTCCGACGAATTGAAGCACATAGCTTAATCCAAGTGCCTGTACATCTCGACCAAAAAAATAAATACCCACTGGACCCGATACCGCAGTCTTTGTCTGGCCGTGCAAAATTAATTGCATGACAACAGTCCAAAGTCCGCCGACTATTGCCATAAATGTTTGCACAAGAATCTTTGCGCCAACTAGAGGTGCCACATACCATGCCACACGAGACGTGGTAAGCCGCCCCATACTAATCCCAAGCGGCCCTTCGCCGTCAGGCACGCGCGCGCGCGGCGTAATAGTAATTTCTTTGATGTCCTCGCCGCGCTTGATGACCATAACTATCTCCTCTCCACGAAATCCATCAACAAAATCACTCACATCCTTCTCCTGCTCCACGCGCAATGAAATGTCCGTCCCTCGCATTTCTAAAATCTGATCGCCAAAACGCAAACCCCGATCTTCTGCCGGAGAATTTGGCAATATAGTAATAATAGAAATAGGAAGACCGGAAGATGATTCATCGTCTACCTGGGGCGTGCCTACCCACGCGCCAATGCTGAAAAGCACCCATGCAAGCACAAAATTCATGAGCACGCCAGCCGCCAAAATCGCAAACCGATGGCGCGCGGGACGCGAAGCAAAACTTTCAGGAGATCCCTCCCCTTCTCCCTGTTCGCCAAAAATTTTTACAAACCCCCCGAATGGCAGGGCATTGATTGAATACCGAATCCCGTTTTTTACTTTTGAAAAAACACGCGGAGGAAATCCAAACCCAAATTCCTCTACTTTCACTTTCAGCCAAAGCGCAGTATAAAAATGCCCGAGCTCATGTACGAGGATAAGAACGCTTATTGCGATGAAAAGCATTATGAATGTTGCCATAAAAAAATTTCTTTGTTCTTATTCCCCTCCTACTTTAGGAGGGGTTAGGGGAGGTATGGGTGAGGGAAAAAACCTAAAGAAAAAATTGATACGCCTCACTCCTACCCACACCTCGCCTCCCCTATACTAGTATCCTGCTAATTTAATTTTAACCCTTCTCAATATACCCCCTCTTGTCATTCCCGCGGAAGCGGGAATCCAGATTTTCTTCGGAAATAAGAGGAGGGTCTAGATTCCCGCTTCCGCGGGAATGACAACATAAGAAGGGTTAAAATTAAATTAGCAGGGTACTAGGGGAGGAATGGATCTTCTCTTATTCCCCTCCTGATGCAGGAGGGGTTAGGGGAGATATTTTCCCTCCTCACTCTACCCCGTTCCTTTCCTCCCTTATTTTAGGGGAGGAATAAAATAACTTACAATTTGGGCCTCAACATAAACAAATACTCAACATTCCCCTCCGCCCCCCTTATCGGCGATTCAATCTTTCCTTCAATATGCCAGTTATTTCCCGCAAGCCATTGGGTAAAATCATTAAGCAGTTGCTCACGCGCGGCATCGTCTTTCACAATACCGTGACGAAGCATCGCGGGATCGCGGGTCTCGTATTGCGGTTTGAAAAGCGCTATCACTATGCCATCTGATTTAAGCAAACGCTTTGCATGCGGCAGTATCTGTGTAAGCGAAATCAGCGATATATCAATCGTAGCAAGATCAACCAATTCAGGCAACCGCTCCACATGGCGAATATCCATTTCCTCCATTACTACCACCCGCGGGTCTTCACGCAGTTTGGACGCGAGTTTTCCTTTTGCCGTATCAATAGCATACACCTTTCTCGCGCCGCGCAATAAAAGAACTTGAGTAAACCCGCCTGTTGCCGCGCCAATATCAACGCACACAAGTCCGCTCGGATCAACGCCAAACGCATTTAACGCGCCTTCCAATTTATACGCCGCCCTACCCACATAGGACTTAAGCGATCTCACTTCAATCTGTGCAGAAAGCACCACCATCTGGCTAGGTGACACCGCTTTCTGCCCCTCCACAAACACCCGTCCTTCCGTAACAATAACAAACGCCTCGTTTTTGTCCGAGGCAAATTTGTGTTCAATCAGATATTCGTCAAGGCGTTGTTTTTTCATCGGATAATTTTACTTCTTCAATAACTGTAAAATAAGTCTGATCATCTTCTCCTTGTGCTTGGCATCACTTTCTGCCACAAACAACGTTAATGCCGTCAGCGTAGCAGGCGTAATCTTTGAACGATCAAGCACGCGGGCTTGATTCAAAAACCAGATAAAAGAATATGCTCCGCTTCTCTTATTGCCATCCACAAACGGATGATTTTTTACCATGAAATACAAAAGATGCGCCGCTTTTTCTTCGACAGTATTATAAACTGGTTTGCCTCCGAACGATTGCATAACATTGCCCACAATGCCGGAAACTACTTGTTTATGCCGCTCAACTCCAAACAACTCTGTTGCCTCGCCCTTGGAAGTAAGCGAGAACTTAAAATCAACCAACGCCTGCTCAAGACGCTCGCCGGTAAGCGCAACAGATTTTTTCGTAACTCCTTTTTCCGGCAATTTTTCTTCGTCATATGCCGCGAGCGAAAGCCACGTATCCGCAAATGCCGACATAAGCTCCACCACACTCGCATTATCAATCCCCGCTCC
>CAYHZE010000110.1:0-3142 GCA_964361015.1 uncultured Candidatus Saccharibacteria bacterium
CGCAATGTTTACACCGTTGCATGACATGCTTGCTCATTCGTTCCATGGCATTTCCGCAATGAAAATAGCAACGATATGTATGGAGTTTGAACCAAAGAAAGACGAGTGGTCTTGGTGTAAAAAAAACATCTCCTGCCCGCTCCCATTGGGGATTATGGTGCAGACAATAACCATGGTTACATTGCTTGGTGAAGCTGGCATCAGGCGCATTGTTCGTATCATGCGTATCAACTGACATGGTTTGTTCCCTTAAAAAAAGTACAATGGTAATAAGGATGCTCCTGCGGAGTCCTTATCATACGCTGGCCACCGTTGCGTGGTGCCATTTATATTCGTAGCATACAAAGTTATCATTTGTCAATGATCACAATTTGTGGATCTGGATGGCGCGTGATATAGTAGTAACATGATTACCATTACTGTTCCAAAAATAAAGTATGAGCAACTTAAACGACAGGCGGATGCATATCGGCGGTTTTTTCGTAGCGCATCAGCTCAAAAATGGCAAACATTAAAAGAAGATTTTGAAGATCACATGCGGTGTGAAATTGCGATGCGCCAATCAAAAGGGAAGAAACGGTATTCTTTGAAAGAAATGAAGAGGCGATATGGTTTGAAATAGACTTGAAATAGAAATGTATGTTTCATATTTTTTTCTCTTCGCGTGGGGATAGAGCTTTTAATAAGACGCCTCAAGATATAAAACAGCGTATTATTGAAGTGCTCGAATCCCTCGCCAGTGATATTTTTTGGTATCGTAGAGTGAAAAAATTGCAAGGAACAGAAAATCAATATCGCCTTCGCGTTAGCCGATGGCGTGTTTTATTTACTGTTCGTAATAAAGAAATGGAAATCCTTGACATATTTTTGAAAAAGGGAGACGAGGATTACCCTCGTCGTATTTTATAAATTTTTATGCGCCTCAAACGTCTTGAACTCGCAGGTTTTAAGTCATTCGCTAAATCAACGACGCTGGAATTTCCGTCCGCGGTAACGGCTATTGTGGGTCCCAATGGGTCGGGAAAGTCCAATATCAAAGAAGCAATTCAATGGGTGCTTGGCGAACAGTCGGTGAAGTCTTTGCGCGGCAAAAAAGGAGAGGACTTGATTTGGAACGGATCGCCGGAAGTGCCACGTATGGGCAGGGCTCACGTGACGCTTGTATTTGACAATGCCGATGGCAGAATCCCGATTGAATTTCAGGAGATTTTGTTAAGCCGTAAGATTTTTCGGGATGGACTGAATGAATATTATATTAATGATAGTCAGGTGCGGCTGAAGGATGTGGTGGCATTGATGGCGCGCGTCGGGCTTGGAGAATCAAAGCACAATATCATAGGGCAAGGTGAAGTTGACCGAATGCTTTTGTCGTCCGCGCGCGAGCGGAGGGAAATGCTTGAGGATGCATTGGGCCTTCGCGTGTATCAGATCAAAAAAAATGAATCACTGCGCAAATTGGAACAAATAGAAACCAATATGCGCCAAGTTGATTTGCTTGTGGGCGAGCTTGCCCCGCATGTGCGATTTCTTCGCACGCAAGCAAAAAAAGCGGAAAATCGCGGGTTAGTGGAAAAAGAACTTTCCCTATTGCAAGCCATTTATCTTGCGCGTGAGCGTCATGAGATTGATGGTGAAAAAAAGCGTATAGAGTCGGCGGCTCGGCCATTTGCGGAAAAACGCATACAATTGCAGGCGGATATGAAACGTATCACGCGCACTATCAAGGAATCCGAAGATCAGTTGGCGCTTGTGATGGTTACCACCGAGGAAGAAAAAAAGTTTCTTGAATCCGAACAAAAACGTCATGAGCTTGAGCGCGAACTTGGGCGGCTAGAGGGTCGGCTTGAGATGGAACGCCAGAAATTAACACAGCCAAAAATTCGCGTGATTGACATGCATTATATCAAGGCCGAGATCCAGGAATTTCTTTCCGAAATGCGAGCACTTCTTCAAGACGATGATCGCATGGACGAAGCGCGTGAGCATCTTCTTGTTTTGGTGGAAGATTTAGAGCAGTTGTTGACTAAAATTGACCGGGGAACTACTGAGGAAACTCGTGAGGAAAGCGAATGGGCAATGGTGCGCAGTCTGGAGCAGGCGATCACATCTCTTCAGGAGGAAATGGCATTGGCGCGCGCAAGTCTGGAAGGTTTTGAAAAAGCGCGCAACGAGCAACGAGAACGCTACCGCGAACTTCAGCAAAAAATTAAATATATGGATTCCACGGCGCGCGCATTGCAGGAAGAAGAGCGCGAGATATTGCTTACATTACAGCGCCATTCATTTGAAGAAGAGCGTTTGCGTGTCCGTGAGCAGGCATATATGCATGATACACAAAGCGTAAGTACGCAATTTGAAGGTGATATTTCTCTCTATCATGATGAATATGCGTATATTCCCAACGAGGAATTAAAGAGAAAAATTGAGAGATTACGCATGCGACTTGAAGAAATCGGCGGTATTGACGCCCAAACATTGCAAGAATACCAAGACATGGAAGAACGCCACGCATTTCTCACTCAAGAACTTGATGATCTTGTCAAAGCCTCCGCCTCTCTTAAGGAGCTTATCAAAGAACTTGACAAGCACGTAAAAGAAGATTTTGACATTGGATTTGCGAAAGTAAAAGAAGAATTTCATAATTTTTTCCGTATTATTTTCGGTGGAGGAAAAGCAACATTGCAAATGGTAGAAATTCCTATTCGCGGCGGGGAGAGCGAAGGAGAGGGCGGGGAAATGGAGGCGGAGGGGCATCAGCCAACGGAGAGAGGCGTTGACATAAGCGTTGATCTCCCGCACAAGCGCATCCGCGGACTTGCAATGCTCTCTGGCGGCGAGCGCGCGCTTACCTCTATTGCGTTTTTGTTTGCGATTACCGCAGTAAATCCTCCGCCGTTTCTTATTCTTGACGAAACCGATGCCGCGCTTGATGAGGCAAACTCACAACGTTATAGCGCCATTATTGGCGAGCTTGCAACAAAGACCCAGCTTCTTTTAATAACACACAACCGCGAGACAATGAAATCCGCGAGTATTCTCTATGGGGTTACGATAGGACAAGACGGGGTATCAAAACTATTATCGTTAAAATTGGGGGAAGCCGAGGTGTATACAAATCGGTAAAAATTTTTGTGTTCGGAAT
>CAYHZE010000111.1:0-3078 GCA_964361015.1 uncultured Candidatus Saccharibacteria bacterium
AGGGGAGGAACCAAATTGCATAAGTAAAAAAGTAATCATCAGGCCCGCGCAAGGTTACGGCGTTGGTCGTATCACATGAGTAGCGAAGAAGCAGAGGATATACGTTTTTTTAGCGAAACAAAGGGGTTGTTGGGATTTAGTGGAGTGCTTAAAGAAATAAGAGCATTTATTGAATGTCGTCCGGATCGTATATATAAAATCATCATTGGCAGTGACTCGGAGGCAAGCGGGCTTGCGCATATTGTAACGGCAGTCACGATATGGCGCGTGGGCAATGGCGCGATTCATTTTTGGACTAAGTCGGAAGAGAAAAAATTCGGCTCCATGCGAGATCGCATTTGGCAGGAAGCGATATCTTCTATTACACTTGCACAGGAATTCCGCTCTCGCTTAGGTGACGAGCTTGGTTCGGACTTTTTTTGGGAAGGAAATGAGGTTCATGTGGATATTGGCCATAACGGACCTACTAAAGAACTGATTGACGGGGTGGTTGGCATGATAAAAGGGTATCATTTTGTGCCCGTGATTAAACCTTACTCGTTTGGCGCATCTATTGTGGCGGATAGGCATACATAGAGAGGGAAAAGCGAAAAACGAAAAGTGCAAAACATAGGATGTTTGTGTTTTTTCCTCCCCTAACATAGGGGAGTTTAGGTGGGGTATGAGTGAGGGATGAAACATGCACTATGTAGTTCCTGACCTCACCCATACCACCCCTAACCCCTCCTAAAATAGGAGGGGAAAAGAGCTATAAGGCTTTATATAAGGCATTTTTCTATAAGAATAGTGTCAAAGTATTGACATTATTTTTGTTTTAGTGTATAGTGTATAATGTATCTATAAGTTTGATCTTTTTTTCTTTCTTTTTGAAGGTAGCCCCAAGAGCAACAGACCTTGCCCTGATCGCGACAGGGAAGGCGCTCGGGAATTGGGCTTCTAATCGGCTTTTGTGAGCCCGTGGCCTTTCTCCAAAAGAGAAAGGCCAGAGGAGAAGAAATGAAACGATCTAGTTAAGTGCCCCGGCATACGGCACTTAAAATAAAGTATTGCCGGGGGCATCCTAATGATGCCCTCAAACCGAAAACCACGTCTTCTGCTTTTCGCGACTCAATGGAGTCGCCGAGCGCAAGCAGAAGACGGGAGAAGCGTGATGCTCCAAAGGTCAAAAAGCCCGGGCCGCTACACGTCGGCCGCCCTATTGGGTGGGCCCGCGCCAGTGCCACGGGCAGGGCACACGCTTCTCTAGCATAAAAAGTCTTGAAAGGAGACTATTATGCATCCGGTTTGAACGTAGTTTTTATCGGGGAGGGTTCGCAACCGGCCGCGGCACACACGACGTGCCCGCATTGCGCGAACCCTCCCACCCTTTTTCGAGTCCATTATTTATCTGATACCTATATACGTTTTGTTTTTAGAGAAAGAGTAATGAATTCGGATAAGGGTTTTGAAAAAAATAATATTCTTTGAGCTTGTTGAGAGGTTTCCTGATTGTATCTTCTCAATTCCGTCCCGCATGGCGGGACTTCACTTGAAGAATAATGTGCGCGTATAATCACTTTTTTTCATTCGGGGCTCTCAAGCTCCCAACCCTCCTTGGTGAGTTATCTTCGCAAGAGGATAGGAGGCCTCGAATGAAAGAAGGGGATTATCAATTGATTCTGTCATTGCGAGTCCCGCTTTGGAGGCATGGCAATCTGTACGTGTATTGCTTGACAACAAGAATAATTATTATATAAGATATATTTTGGTGTGACCTTCCAGGCGGAGGGAGATGGAGACACTCACTATATACAAATTGGAGTTCGTCTCACAAATCCCTCTACCTGGGAGGTCATCCATTGACCTCTAAGGCGGGCGCAAAGCATGCGCCCGCATGGCAGAAACTGGCAATTTTTCTTGAGGAGAGAAATCATGCCAGATGCCAATGTCCAGACCAAGCAGGAAGAGACCATAATTCACCAACACCTCCAGGTGTTGGTGCAAGAGTTATCCAAGGGCCGCGAAGGAGCGGCCACGCGGATGTTATACCATCCGCAGCTGGGTCTGGTCACTGCTGCCGAGGCGAAGTTCGCTCGGCAGTATGGCTGGGACACGTACCGTCGGTACTGATCCTAGCCAAACAACAGGAGAGACCTCTGCATTACGCACGTCTCTCCCCGCCCTATCCGATTCCGCAACAAGCGCTTTGTTCTTTTTAACAAAACCATGCAAGCGCTTATGTGTGGAATCAGATGGGGTTTTCCAACACTCATTCGTGAGTGCCAGACTTCAACATAAAACTGCCCTTCCAAGGGCGGTTTTATGTTTGTCAATGAGAGCAGAAAAAGCTATTATTTTCTCATCAATCTGATGCGGGAATACCTCCCCTAACCCCTCCTGCACCAGGAGGGGAAATGATCTGTTTTATTCCTCCCCTAGTATAGGGGAGGCGAGGTGTGGGTAAGGGTGAGGGATAAAACATCCGACATATAGTTCCTGCCCTCACCCATACCACCCCTAACCCCTCCTCCTTGAGGAGGGGAATAAGATGCGTCCACCTTATGTGTCTTCATAGCTCAATGGATAGAGCGCAAGCCTCCGAAGCTTGAGATTGAGGTTCGATTCCCCATGGAGACGTCAAGATAAAAATTTTTCATGATACAAAATAATCCCATTATTTATCTGACGAACAAATTATGGAGGTACTCAAAAGGAAATCGCGGCCATGTTGCGCTGTATGTTTTTTGTTTTGCGATAGCAAACGGGATTTGGTTTCTTGAGCCGCTGGTGGTGGCGCGCATGCTCAATACGGTGCAGGAACGCGGGGTGACATCCGCAAGCTTGCCCGTGCTTTTTTCTTCTCTTGCCATGCTCTTTGCCATAAACTTAGGTTTTTGGGCGTTCCATGGCCCTGCGCGGGTGTTAGAAAATAAAAATGCGTTTTTAGTGAGCGCGAATTATAAAAAGTATCTTTTTGATGGTGTCATGGATCTTCCCATGGAGTGGCACACGAATCATCATTCCGGAGATACGATTGATAAAATAGGAAAAGGAACGCAAGCGATGTTTCATTATTCCAATGGCACGTTTCAGATTATT
>CAYHZE010000112.1:0-3071 GCA_964361015.1 uncultured Candidatus Saccharibacteria bacterium
GCCGAAGAACTTTCGCATAAATAGTTTGTAGTGGATGGTTTATGCTTATAGTGGGTAGGAGATATATTTTCTACAAACTATAAACTAATAACTATCAACTAATTCCTCATGGCTTCTCGCCATCTCGCTCGTTCCATTGCGATGCAATCCCTTTTTGAATGGGATTTTAACGGCAAAGACCCGCAAAGTATTGCCGCTGTTATTGATCGCAATAAAAAAGAATTTGGTCCCGGTCTTGATGAAGAATACGAATTTATTGATCGCCTGGTAATCGGGGCGGTTAAAAATCTTGAAAAAATTGATGCAATTATAGAGAAAGCCGCGCCCGCATGGCCTATTGCTCAAATTACGGCAGTTGACCGCGCAGTACTTCGCCTTGGATTATACGAGCTTTTATTCGGTACGCGCGATGAAGTGCCGCCGAAAGTGGCGATCAATGAAGCTATTGAGCTTGCAAAAGCCTTCGGAGGAGAATCGTCAGGAAAATTTGTAAACGGGGTGCTGGGTACCGTATATCGCGAAATCGGCGAGCCGGGCAAAGAATATCCCACGCGCGAGGAACTTGAGAAACAACGCGAGGAAGAACGGGAAAAAGAACAAGAGCAAACGCAGGAACAAGGTGAGATTGAGACGGAAACCGATACGACGAAGAAAAGAACGGACAAAAAATCAAAAAAATAATTTTTCTAGAAATAAAAGATTAGCACACATCTGTGTTTCAGCATGGTATTAATCTTTCAGTTCTAGTATTCTGCATGAAAGATATATCTCTATTGGAAGAAAAATTAGGTATTGTATTTAGCAACAAAGATTTCCTGATTCAAGCGCTTACGCACCGGTCATATTTGAATGAAAACCCCGAATTTGGGCTCGGCCACAATGAGCGGCTTGAATTTTTGGGCGATGCGGTGCTTGAGCTTGTGGTTACGGATGAATTGTACAAACGCTTTCCCGATAAGCCGGAGGGGGATTTGACGAGTTTTCGTGCTGCTCTTGTCAATTCAAACATGCTCGCCGAGATGGCGGCAAAACTTGATATCAATGATTTTCTTTTGCTCTCGCGGGGGGAAACAAAAGATGTGGGCCGCGCGCGCCAATATATTCTTGCTAACGCATTTGAGGCGATTGTTGGCGCGATCTATCTTGATCAGCATTACAAGGGTGCGGAATCCTTCATCCATCGCGTGTTACTGCCCCATCTTGATGAAGTTCTTGAAAAGAAACTTTATAAAGATCCCAAATCCCTTTTTCAAGAATCAGCGCAAGAATATGTAGGTATCACTCCCACCTATGAAGTGATTCGTGAGTGGGGACCGGATCATGACAAACATTTTGTGATCGGTATTTTTCTTGGCGACGAATTGATTGCCGAGGGAGAGGGATTATCAAAACAAACTGCCCAAGAGGATGCGGCGCGTAAAGGTCTGGAGGCGAAACACTGGCAGTAGGATAAAAATTAGCTATTACGTTTCTTTCTTATTCCCCTCCTATTCTAGGAGGGGTTAGGGGTGGTATGGGTGAGGAGGGTACAAACTCCATGTTTTATTCCTCACCTATACCCACACCTCGCCTCCCCTATACTAGGAGAGGAACTAAATGCGTAAATCCTAAACTCATACCAAAATGGCAAGTATTATAAACACACTTCCGCTCATCGCGGAGAATTTTCAATGGCGGGACGGGCTCGATATTCTTATTGTTGGCTGTTTAATATACGGATTTTTACTTCTGTTACAGCGTACCCATTCGCGATTTATTGTTAACGGCATTTCTATCTTGCTTGGCATCTATCTTATTGCCCGTTATCTTGATTTGTATCTTACAAGTATTTTATTTCAAACTTTTTTTGCTTTTTTCGTGGTTATCTTAGTGGTAATTTTTCAAAGAGAACTCCGAAGTTTTTTTGAGTTGATTTATATTTGGGGTAAATTTTCTTCTGCAAAGAAAACCGAATATTCGCATAGCATTGCAGACCAAATTATTCAGGCCGTTGACCAGCTTGCGCAAAAAAACATTGGCGCGCTTATCGTGCTTCCCGGAAAACAAATGATTGACGTGCTCACCCAGGGAGGCATCGGATTACATGGAAGACTTTCTATTCCCTTGCTGTTAAGTATCTTTGACCCTTCTTCGCCGGGGCATGACGGCGCGATTATTATTGAGGGAAATTTAATTAAAAAATTTGGCGTGCATTTGCCGCTTGCGGAGCGTTTTGAGGCATACAGTGGTGTTGGCACGCGCCATCGGGCCGCGCTCGGGCTTGCGGAACGCTCCGATGCGCTGGTGATTGTGGTATCCGAAGAAAAAGGCACCATATCGGTAGCGCATGAAGGAAAATTGAAAATGCTCAATCGTAGCGATGAACTTAAAGAATGGATGCGCGAGTCATTGCAGGAAAAACATGTCTTACATCCCAAATTTCAATGGCATTCATTTATTACGCATAACATCCGCGAGAAACTTCTATCATTCGGATTCACGATTCTTTTTTGGTATATATTCGTGATTCAGCTTGGCACTGGCATTATATCACATGATTTTGAGGTGCCGGTAGAGTTTCGATTTCTTCCTCAGGAATATAGTATTACCAAGCAATCATCTGATATGGTTACCGTGACATTAAGCGGCAGGAATCAGGATTTTGCTTTGTTTGATCCTGAAAACAATTTGCGTGTTATCGTCAATTCGGATCAATTCGCAGAAGGCCACCAGCGTATAAAAGTTACCGCAGATGATATTAACCATCCTGCGTCTCTTTCAGTAACAAAATTTTCTCCGACCGTGGTTGATTTCTGGGTTGAAAAGAAATAGCGTTTTTATATAATAGACCTGATGGGAAGTGGTGTATAAAAAAACTCAGGCAGAGATGCCTGAGTGAAATGCATTAATGTAATTTTTTTTGAGTCTTTGGTATTATCTTTTATTATCTGCGATCTTGTCGTGGTATGACGGAAATGATAGCCGCAACACATACAATACGCAATGTATTCGTCAAGAAGTTTTTTTTCTTGGCGGTCGCAATGTTTACACCGTTGCATGACATGCTTGCTCATTCGTTCCATGGCATTTCC
>CAYHZE010000113.1:0-3015 GCA_964361015.1 uncultured Candidatus Saccharibacteria bacterium
CTTTGTGGTTTTGGCGCGTCGTCCAAGGGCGTGATCGTCGCAAATTATTGCGGCATCACTCCTGAACTTATTCCATATGTTACCGACAATACGCCTGCAAAGCAGGGAATGTATTATCCCGGTATGCATATTCCTGTTATTCCGCAGGAAGAGTTTAAAAAACGAAATCCTGATTACGCGCTTTTGTTTGTGTGGAATCATCTGAAAGAAATACAAAAATATCAAAAATGGTTTGAGGAGGGAGGCGGGAAGTGGATAACGCATGTTCCGAATCCTCACATCATTTAACGCAATCGGATGTTTGTGCGTGGATGCCGTTTATTCAAATGCTCTTGAATGGATTTAGTTTTGAGCGTAATCCCGTTGAAGCCGTATTGGTGCATGGTTGGGGAGACCTTCGTTATCGTCTTATTCAGCATACCGCGCGAATCTTTCGCGCAACACAGTCGCGGTTTATAGTTTTAAACGGTCACACTGAATATGAAAAGGGCGCCCCTGGATTTTCTCTATGGAAAACGCTTTTGATGCAACGGTATTCTATACCAGAGGTAAAAATTTTTTCTTCCTATCCCGCGCTGCAGACCCACGAAGAAGCGGTTGAGCTTTTGCGGGTAGCAAAACGGGAGGGGGTTCGATCGGCTGCGGTTTTGACCGTTCCATTTCATATTCCGCGAGCATTTCTTACCCATATTGCCGTTGCCAAGCAGATGAATTATCCAATCAAACTTGTTCCAAGCACATTTTTGGGTATTAACTGGGAGGAAGAGATAACATTTCGTCCTCTTTTGGGAAGTGCTGAAACAACCTTGCGGATCGGACGATTTGGTTCAGAGTGCGTGCGCGCAATTGAATATCACAGAAGGATGGAATCGGGGGATCCGCTTTATAGCATTGCGTCGGTTTCTGAAGGGCTTCAATATAGTAAGGAGCATCTCAGATGAAAACATCAGAAATCCTCATGACAGGAGGATCGGGGCTTTTGGGGCGCGAGATTTTAAAACTTGCGCCCGACATAATTGCTCCAGATCATAAAAAGCTTGATATTTCAGACGGTTATTCGATTTATTCGTATCTTCGGGTGTATGAGCCAAAAGTTGTTCTGCATCTGGCGGCAGCAACAAAACCTCCCGAGCACGAAAAAAATCCGGCGTTTGGAATCTCTATTAATATCACAGGAACCGCGAACATTGCGCGTGTCTGTTGTGAGACCGACCCAAGGATAAAGCTGGTGTATGTTTCAACCGACTATGTATATCACGGAAAAGGTCCGCATTTAGAAAATGAGCCGGTTAAGGCTACTTCGCGATTTATTTGGTCAAAACTTGGCGGTGAATGCGTTGTACGGATGCTTCCGTGTCATCTGATCCTTCGTTTGAGCTTTGGTCCCGTTCCATTTCAATGGGAGAGAGTCTATGAGGGACAATGGAACTCAAAGCTTTATGTCGATGAGATAGCGCCTCTTGTTTTAAAGGCCACTCTCTCGGATGCAGAAGGAGTTATGAATGTTGGCGGACCTCGCACAACGCTTGAGGCGTATGCGCAAAGAACGCTTCCTGATATTCAGACAATTCCGAAGCCGGAGTGGGTACCGCATGACACAAGCCTTGATCTTATGCGAATGAAAGATGTTTTGAAGATTGATGACGAATCAAAACTGTTGAAGAGGTGAATGATGAAAAAAATGCACATTCCGTTTACCGATCTTTCATATACGACCACGCTAATTGAAAAAGAATATCTTGCAGAAACAAAGCGGTTCTTAAGAGAAAATTATTTTGTTCTCGGTCCGCGTGTGGAAGCATTTGAAAAAAGGTTTGCCGAAATACTCGGAGTCCCGCATTGTGTTGGCGTCTCAAACGGTTCAGATGCATTGTATCTTGCACTCATGGCCGTAGGTGTTAAGTCGGGAGATGAGGTTATCACGCAGGGGAACGCGTATAACGCGACAGTTGTTGCAATTTTGCGTACGGGAGCAATTCCACGATTTGCGGATGTACGCGATGATACGCTTACTATAAACTCGGAAGCGATTCCGGCGCTTATCACGAAGCGCACAAAAGCCATTTTGCCAGTGCATCTGTATGGACAGATGTGCGAGATGGATGCTGTCTGTGCGATTGCACAAAAGCATAATCTTCGAGTTGTTGAGGATTGCGCACAGGCGCATTTTGCAACATGGGGTGGAAAGTTCGCCGGAACATGTGGAGATGCGGGGGCATTTAGCTTCTATCCAACGAAGAATCTTGGCGCGTTCGGTGATGCGGGAGCGGTGGTGACACGAAATCTTGTTTTTGCTGATGATGTTCGTGCGCGGCGCAGTTTGGGTGAAATTTTTAAAAACAGTCACCAATTGTATGGCTTCAATATGCGTCTCGATCCTCTGCAGGCATTATGTTTGACATTAAAACTCACGCATATTGAAAAACTGACACAGCTTCGGCGAAACGCGGCGGAGTACTACACTGCTTTACTGAAGTCGTATAGAGGCATGTCTTCACTTTGTTTTATCACAGAGTTTAAAGAGGCCTCGAGCGTCTATCATCTCTATGTTGTTCGGATTATGCGTGGAGCGCGTAACGAAGTGAGGGAAAAACTTCGCGCATGCGGCGTTGAAACCGCAGTGCATTATCCGGTTCCGGTATATAAACAATTGTTTTACTGGCTGAAAAATACTGATATCTGTCCACATACGGACAACGCGTGCAATGAGGTTTTGTCTCTTCCTTTGTTTCCGGGTATTACTAAAAAACAACAGGAATATGTTGTTGAGTCATTGGTTAAAGTTCTTTCGTAGACCGCCTTACTAAAGGCGGTTTTTTCATGAGAATACGAGATTTTAATTTTGTGAAATAATACCATTTCCAATTAATCTCTGAACACCAAGCCTTGAAAATTATTGCGTTAGCTTGAAGAAAAAATCTCACAAGATACTCCTATTTTCGCCTCCTCGGCGAAACACGGGGAAATTCTTAACGCGTATCGGGGACTCCTCGCTTCACTTTTGTTCTTCACAAA
>CAYHZE010000114.1:0-2879 GCA_964361015.1 uncultured Candidatus Saccharibacteria bacterium
CGGCGTATATGTTGAATAATTTTTGCAAAGGCGTAGCCGAAATCTGGAAATTGCAACAGAAAATATTTACGCAGTAGGTCTATTATAATTGTATTCCTGCCTTACGCGCTCCCTCTGCCACTGCTTTCACCCTGCCATGATATTTATATCCTCCACGGTCAAATACAAATGCAGAAATTTTTTTCTCTCTGGCAAGTTTGGCAATATGCTCTCCTATCCGCTCGGCATGCATGACGCGCGTTTCTTTTATTTTCGTCTTCTTCCCTTCTTGTGTCCCCCAATCCGTTGCCTGCGCCAATGTTTTGCCCGCCACGTCATCAATCAGCTGTACCCATATATGACGGTTTGATCGAAAAACACAAAGCCTCGGGCGCTCGCTTGTGCCTTTTATATGAAATCGCACCCGAGCATGCCGCCGTATGCGTAATTGCCGCGTTGTATTATGTTTCGTATTCATATGTTTTATGTCCCCGAAGTAACTGCTTTTTTACCGGATTTTCTCCGGATCACCTCTCCTCGGTAATGAATACCTTTCCCCTTGTACGGTTCGGGGCGCTTGAGCGCCCGGATGCGTGCCGCAACTTCCCCCACAAGCTCTTTATTGATACCGGTAACGGTAATAGTATTTTTTTGCACCGTGAATGCAATGCCCTTGGGTGCTTCAAACCGAACCGGATGAGAAAAGCCAAGCTGCATCACGAGTGTTGATCCCTCCAGCGCTACGCGATACCCGATACCTTCAAATTCAAGCACCTTTTCAAATCCGGAAGTAACGCCAAAAATCATATTGGCAATCAATGTGCGAGTTAATCCCCAAATCGCAGGCGCTTTTTTCGAACTGTTTTCACGCGGGAAAATGATTACTACTCCGTCCTTCATCTCCATCCTCATATCAGGATGAAGGAGCAAGCTCAACTCACCTTTCGGCCCTTTTGCCGACACCAAAGCACCCGTCACATTAATCGTGACTCCTGACGGAATAGTAATGGGTTTTTTACCGATTCTGCTCATATGAATAGTTATCAGTTTATAGTTTCTAGTAAATAGTAAACTTGTATGAATCTTCCTATAAACTATTCACTAGAAACTATGAACTTTCTTTGTCACCAAACTTCCGCGATCAACATGCCGCCTACTTTTCGTTTCCGCGCATCTTTGCCGCTCATGACACCTTGGGAAGTTGAAACAATGATAATCCCTCCATGCCGCGCAGTATTCAGATCTTTCACTGATGCGTATAAACGATTGCTTGGTTTAGAAATTAATGTAATACCCTGAATTGCCGGCTTGTCTCCGTTATAACGCAACGCAATTTCCAATATCTTTTTTATGCGCTTGCCCTTGCGTTCTATTGCACCCACATAACCATTCGCTTCCAGCGCGCGAGCAATTTCATATTTGAATTTTGAATGTGAAAGCCGCACCATTTCATGGCCTGCAGTTTGAGCATTTTTAATGCGGATTAACATGTCTGATATGGGATCGTTCATAGTTACACTATGCTACACTATTTATAACTTTATTCAACTCTTACCAAGAAAAACTTGTTACTCAAATTTAAAACTGTTCCAGACGCGTTCGTGGTCAGTTCCTCTTGTGGCAATACGAAAGAGCAATCCATCTTTTATCAGAAACGTGCTTTTCTCATAAGGAAAGCTCTCTATTCTGTTTGCCGGATAAGTTACTGTGGCATCATATCCGCCTATGCGAATCGTCTTTTCAGAAACCCGGTGATATCCTGTTGGATTATTTTTGGGCAATTCGTTTTCCGCCTGTAATTCATCATCAACATTTGTGTATGTCGTGCTGGCAACTTCAACCGCGATAATCCCATAGGAGTATTCGTCTATAAAATATACTTTATCGGGAGCATGATCATCAACGTAAAGAGAAGAAGGATACTCAAGCGCATACCCGTATTTTTCGTTGCGATAGATGGCTGTTTTTGTTGAATCATTTTGTCCCGATACGGGCGGATTTTGGTTTGAAATGGGCGGAGCAATCCTGTGGGAGTACATTAAATATGCTGACGCGATTATTGCAAGACAGACAACAATCAATCCGACCAAGACGTTTTTACCAAAATAATTTTTCATATGACTTCAAATTTTGGTTGAGGGGATCGTAAAAAACTCCTATTCAAATCTAAAACTATTCCAGACCCGTTCGTGGTCTACACATTGAGTACGGATGCCGAAAAAAATCTTGTCTTTAATGAAAAAAGTAAGTAGAACACCCCTTTTTTCAGCACGGTCATTTTCATTTGACACAACGATTGCATCATACCCATCAATTTTAATTCTTTTCTCAAGGCGCATCCCCGTTGGAGCAAATTCTTTGAGAACTGCACTCAATGAATCCTGGTGTAAAAGGGGGTCTGCATTTGATGCCGAAACACTCACGCTCATAGGAGGATTATCAAATGAGACATTGGGAGGAAGCGAATCGGTATTCAAAAGAAGTACATAAGGATACTCAAAGCGATAATGATAGTATGTGTTCTCATAGGTGAGCCACGGCATTGTCTGCAAAATTGCCGGGGAGTTTTCCGTTACAGAATAATGAAAGGGAAGATCACATATCTGAACAGGGGGCGGGGGTGGGGGGAACACCTGATTATTAGGAATAGTAACTTGTTTATTCGGTTTTTGATACTGATACACGGCAAAAAGACCCCCTGATACAATGAGGAGAGCCGCGATAGTCAATATGGTTTGTTTTTTGTGTGTGGACATGATTTTTAGGATACTGCGGGGTGAAGAAAAAAACCTCCACCCCGCAGGACGTACTGGTACGCTACTTCGCTACACTAGAGGATTGTGTAGATCGCGGTGGTCGCGGTATGGTTATACAAAAGTGGGGGGGGGGGGGGGGGGGGG
>CAYHZE010000115.1:0-2846 GCA_964361015.1 uncultured Candidatus Saccharibacteria bacterium
GCAAAGAAGTATCTTTTGCCAATAATATCCATACCGGCGAGGGCGGTATGCATTTAACCGGCTTTCGCACAGCCCTTACCCGCGCGCTTAATGATCATGCGCGCGCTAATGAATACTTTAAAAAAGAAGACGAGACGCTTACAGGCGATGACGCACGCGAAGGAATTACTGCGGTGATTTCCATCAAATTAAGCGAACCACAATTTGAAGGGCAGACAAAAGCGAAATTGGGAAGTCCGGAAGCGCGCACCGCGGTGGAAACAGTTGTGGGCGAGGCGCTCAAAGAGTGGCTTGAAAAATATCCGCGTGACGCGCAAAGCATTATCGGCAAAGCTCTGCTTGCCCAAAAAGCCCGCAAAGCCGCCAAAGCCGCGCGCGAAACCGTGCTTCGCAAAGGCGCGCTTGATGGATTGATGTTGCCGGGAAAATTGGCCGATTGCCAATCAAAAAATCCTGAAGAATCGGAATTATTTTTGGTGGAAGGGGATAGTGCGGGGGGCAGCGCAAAGCAAGGCCGTGACCGCAAGTTTCAGGCGATCTTGCCTTTGCGCGGGAAAATTCTTAATGTGGAAAAAGCGCGGCTTGATAAAATGCTTGCGTCAAAAGAAATTCGGTCGCTCATTATTGCGTTGGGCGCGGCTATCGGCGATGCGTTTGAAGAAAAACGTTTGCGATATCATCGTATTATTATTGCAACAGATGCCGATGTGGACGGTGCGCATATCCGTACGCTTTTAATGACGCTTTTTTACCGGCATTTTCCCGTTTTGGTGGAGCGCGGATATTTGTATATTGCCAATCCTCCGTTGTTTCGTATTCAATCAGGAAAGAATATGCGTTACGCGTATTCGGATAATGAGAAAGAAAAAATAGTTGCGGAATTCCGCCAGCAGAAACTGACCGCAAAAAAACAGAAAGCGGTTGCAAAAGGGGAGGAGGTGAGCGAAGACAACGACACGGGCACAGAAGTGAAGGGTATTGAAATTCAACGCTATAAAGGATTGGGGGAGATGAATCCATCACAGCTATGGGAAACCACTATGGACCCGAGTGTGCGTATTTTGCGCCAGATCACGATTGCCGACGCATCGGAGGCAGACCGCATTTTTGATATCCTCATGGGAGACGAGGTGCTCCCGCGCAAGAAATTCATCCAAACGCACGCCAAGGCGGTGAAGAATTTGGATATTTGATATTAGACCTACTGCGTAAATATTTTCTGCTGCAATTTCCAGATTTCGGCTACGCCTTTGCAAAAATTATTCAACATATACGCCGTATATGCTTCATAATTTTTGCTTCGGCTCGCTCGAAATCTGAAAATTTCGCTACGAAAATATTTACGCAGTAGGTCTATTGTTAAAAACAATTATGATGGGGCGCAAGGGGCGCAAAAGGTCTTTAAAAATTTACTTGAGGAGGATGCGGATATGGACATTGAAGAGTTGGTTGATGGGTTTATGGATCAGCTGGTATCAGAGTTTAATCAATTAGGCAAAGAAATAACTGTAAGCGCGAAACATGCGGGGGAGGAGATAGAAGCAATGGGGCTGTCGCAAGAGGATCTGCCCCGTCTCATATTCAATCTTGTAGATCCCATGGGGAGGATTGTGGCAAGTCAGGAGCGGTGCCGGATGCATATGGGCAATATATTTGATATTCTTGACAGTCTTGATCCCGAGGAAGAAAAATTGGCGCGAACTATGATTCGTGAAAAGCTTCATGAATTTCACTCGGAAATTGGTTCTTTGTTTTTTCCGAATGATTGACCGTTTTAAGACTTACGCATCTCCTTTTCCCTTCCTATTTTAGGAGGGGTTAGGGGTGGTATTCCCCTCACTCATAACCTCGCTCCTGACCTCCTCGCTATGTACGGGGAGGAACCAAATGCGTAAGACTTATATTTGACAAAAAACATCCATGGGAGTATCTTATATATAAGATAGAAAAAGGCCTTCGGGCCTTTTAAAATACTTCATATAAAGGTATACTTGCATATATGTTTCAGAATTTTCTTATATTTCTTAAGGAATCGCACATTGAACTCAAGAAAGTAACGTGGCCTACCCGGGAAGAAACTATCCGTTATACTACGTCAGTGATTGTGATAAGTCTTTCGCTTGCAGCCCTTTTAGGTGGCGCTGATTTTATTTTTAAGACGCTTTTAACAAAATTTGTGGTCTGAAATCAGTTTATAATTGGTAGGAAAATACGATAGGAAAATACGATTTTTTCTATAACCTACCCATGGTAAACTACCTGAACTATGCCAAAACAAACATCGGAATTTGGGAGGAATTGGTACGCGATCCATACCTATTCGGGTTATGAAGACGCGGTGGCGCGGAATCTCAAACAGAGGATAGAGTCCATGAGCATGGAGGATAAGATTTTTACCGTTCTTGTTCCCATTGAAAAAAAGATTAAAATTAAAAACGGCAAACGCCGCGTGGTTGAGGAAAAAATTTATCCCGGCTATGTGTTGGTGGAAATGATCGTGACCGATGATTCGTGGTATGTGGTGCGCAACACTCCCCGTGTCACCGGATTTGTGGGCGCGGGCACCACGCCGGCTCCTCTTTCAGAGGAAGAAATGGAAGTACTGCTCAAGCGCATGGGAGGAGATGAGCCGAAATTCAAAATAGAGGTGGCTATCGGAGATCCGGTAAAAATCATTGACGGGCCGTTCAAGGACTTTGACGGAAAAGTATCCGAGGTTGATCAGGAAAGAGGCAAGCTCAAGGTGCTTGTAAATGTCTTTGGCCGCGACACGCCGGTGGAGTTGGATTCGTTGCAGATTAAGAAACTATGAGTTAGTTGATAAGTTTTAAGTTTATAAGTTCGTA
>CAYHZE010000116.1:0-2821 GCA_964361015.1 uncultured Candidatus Saccharibacteria bacterium
TCATACACCGGAAGTTGCACTCATCCAGCTGTCTATTTTTTCCAGACCAGTATACCTCTCTGTATTATCCTTGCCCAATGGCAGAGGATTTATTCTCCCTTTCCTAAAGGGAGTACCCGAAAGGGGAGGGATTTATTCTCCCCTTCCCTCAGCCACACATTCTTATATCACTTTTACTACGTAGACCAGATGCGTGCAACTTCTTCGTTTGCATAAACTTTTATTATCGGCTTTATTTTGGCGATGTTCTCTTTAATTTTCGGGATTATTTTCCTCTCGAACTCTTGCTTCATCTCACGAAGCTCTTCCTTATCTCCCTCTGCAAATATCTCAATTATCGGCTGAAATATCATTCTCTTGAATGTTTTAACACTCAAGAACATATTGACATTCTTTGTAAGATTTGTAAGAGATGAACGGAATTCTCGTTTTGTATAGACCCGACGTGTGAGTTCATCATAAACTCCATCAACCAGAAAAACCTCAGTTAAAGCAACCCCCCTTTCGCTGGCAAGTTGAAGCACTGCATCAATCCATTGCCAATATTTTTCGTAAATATCTTTGCTATCAGCAAACCGAGCCACTTCTTTTAATATATTTTCTGACACCGTGTTCATAAGCATCTCAAGCACCCTCCGATCTTCTGAGCCAAAATCTGGATCAGAGCTTGCCATGCCATCAAGAAGTATTTTGTTCATACGCCGAAGATCGCGGTGTGAAATGAGCGGAACGCTCCGGCGATTTGCCTTCAAACGCCGGGCAATGAGATCATCCATCATCTCGTATAACTTTTCTTCCAAGACAACGCTTCCAGGTTCCTTATCTTTCGCGGATATACCCAATGCTTCTTGGATGCGTTTCTCTAGGCCGGTCTTTACCACTGCTTCAAACTTGGAACGCGCCTTAAGTAAACTCTTCAATTCTTTAATCGTAAGAGATGACTTTCTGGCCATTGTTATCTCCTTTTCAAACAACTTTTAGTAGTATGGTATCAGATTGGATTCTGCTATCAATGAATACATACTAAATCATTCTTCTATAAATGTCAATATACTCACCAATCCTCCGCTCCCACATGCATGTGCGCGCATACGCAACCGATGCAAGTGCCATTTGTTTTTTCTTTTGAGGATCGCGCAAAATTATTAATATCACGTTAGCAAAATCATCCAGACTACGCGTATCCACAAGAAGTCCGTTTTTTCCTTCTTGTACCGCGTCATCCACGCCGCAATTTTTTGCGCCCACTACCGGCAGACCCGCAGCAGCTGCCTCCAAAAAAACAAGTCCAAATCCTTCCACATCGTGATTCATATTTTGTGAGAATAAACAAAAAAGTTCCGCGCCCGTATAAATGCGCGCCAACTCTTCTCTTGAATCAATATGTTCCAATATATGAACTTTTTTTTCAAGCCCGCATTCCTTAATAATACGCTCAAGACGCAATGAATAATCATCTTTATAGCGCTTGCCTACAATGACATAATGAAAATCGGGAAATTCTTTCGCCACTTTCGCAAATGCCCGTATGCTGAAGTGATATCCTTTGCGCCATCGGATCGTTCCTACGCCGAGAATATAAGGCTGATATTGTTTGATCTCCGCCCGAAGTTCTCCTGCATTTTCAAATTGCTCCACGTCAACACCATGATTGATTACGCGAACCGTAAGATTCTTCACTCGCTTGATAATTTCATCACGCGTAAACGCGCTAATTGCCGTCACCATATCGGCGCGCCGATAACACCAGCGCATCAATGGCGCGTACAAACGACTGTATAAAGGAATGATCGCGCCGCTCCCCACTGCTGTGATAATAACTTTTTTCTTAAGTCCGAGAGATGCGAGAATAGCAATTATTCCATAGGGAAACCCGTCAAGCGCGTGTACTATGTCGCATGTTTTTATAATATTTCGAATGCGCCAAAATTCCCGCAAAAGTTTTATTTTCTGCGGACGCAAAATGGCAACTTCCAAAGGCGAGTCGGACGCATCGCTCGTGAGCACCACAATGTCCCAGCCAAGACGATCTCTGATGCCACTGACAAGCCGGTGAGAAAACACACCCGCGCCATAGTCACTACGCAAATCATGGGTGAGAAAACATATTTTCATATGGATGTGACTTTCACGTTTAATTCCTCCCCTAGCATGGGGGAGGCGAGGAGCGAGGTAGGACGCTAGAGGCTGGAAGCTGGAAGCTAGAGACTGGAAAGAATCAGGAGAAAAATTATTATGTCCCTCCAGTTTCTATCCTCCAGTCTCCCGTTTCCAATTTTATACCGCCCCTAACCCCTCCTAGAATAGGAGGGGAATAAGAATTCAAACATGCAAGTCCTCACTGTATAAAACATCCCCCGCTAGTTAAAAAGTCTTGCATAAAAAAATCACGAGCAGTAGGTCTATTAAACCCATATTGGAAAAGAGAGCCCATGAATAAAATCTATATTTTCTCTATATCCAAAACAACCGAGCCATTTGCAGGCAATGATGATGAATCTATATCGTGAAGCGCCAGCGAAGTGCTTGGCGCCCAGTGCTCATTGATGCGCTGATGATATCGTTCGTCTATGCGCTTAAAAACAGAATGCGGAAAAATATAATCCAAACGCGCTTTATCATAAATCCGGTGTTTATGCGTGATGCATGGCTTGCCGTAAGTAGTGGTTACCAAGAGTTGCCCGTGAGGTTTAAGCCATGAAGTAATCCGCTCTATCGCTTCCTTATCTTTATCGCCCGCCATTTTGGAGTCTCCGTATATGCCAAGACCAAAATGCTCAATCACAGAAAGAAGAATAATACTGTCAAACTGGCGCCCGGG
>CAYHZE010000117.1:0-2799 GCA_964361015.1 uncultured Candidatus Saccharibacteria bacterium
ATTTAAAAATAAGAGGACCAGGAAATCTTGTCGGCTTTGAGCAGTCGGGATTTCATGCGCCTCTCCAACAAGCCCTCTCTGATGTTGAACTCGTAGAGAAAACTGCCCACTATGCCGAAAAAATGTTTGCGGAAAATCCGGAATTAAAAAAATATCCGCTTTTAGCAGAACGGCTCCTGCGCGTTCACTACACGCTTCACGCGGAATAACAAAGGGCTTCATAAACATCCCGAACAATCCATTTTCTGCTAACCATACCAGAATCTATCTCAAAAATGTCCTCACACACGCACACACAACCAACCATGAGCCGAGTACTTGGGGTTTGGGAGATAACTCTCCTTGGCATTGCCGCTCTTCTTGGCGGAGGCGTTTTTACGCTCCTCGGACATTCGGCAGGATTTGCGGGAGGAGGTCTTGTTCTTTCCATGCTCATTGGAGCCGTAATTTCTTTTATTAATCTCAATGCGTATATATCGTTAGCAACCGCTTTCCCGGATGCCGGCGGAGGGTACAACTGGGTTCGTGACGGTTTAGGCGAGATGCAAGGATTTTTTGCGGGATGGTTTTCGTGGATGGCGCATTCGGTAGCGTGCGCGCTCTACGCGGTAAGCTTTGGTATTTTTGCATCTGAATTCGCGTTTTCGTTGTTGCAAATGCCGTTGTTTGGACTCGCGCCAAACACATGGGGACTCATTTTTACCGCCTGCGTTATTCTTATATTTGGAATCGTAAATTATCGAGGTACCGCTCTCACGGGACGCATTGGAGGATATATTTCCGTTGTTCTGCTCACCATCCTCGGATTTTATATTATTTTTGGATTTAAAAACATCATTGATGCGCCCGAACTTTTCGCGAACAACTTTTCTCCGTTTTTGCCTTTTGGCATGGCCGGAGTTTTACAGGCCACCGCCTTCTTTTATATCGCCTTTGAGGGTTCCGAAATTCAAGCGCAATCGGGCGAAGAAGCTAAAAATCCCGAGCGAACACTGAAAATAAGCCTTTTTAGTTCGTGGGCGATTATTTCCGTTCTTTATCTTTTGATCGCAATCGTTATTATCGGGGTAGTACCGAAAGGGTCGGGGCAATCATGGGAAATTCTTAATCAACTCGGAGGACGGGCCATCATACATTCAGCACAAACTGTAATGCCTCTTGGATATGTGCTCATGATTGTAGGAGGGCTTCTTGCAAATATCGCGGCATTAAACGCTACCATCTATTCTGCTTCACGAGTGCTCTTTGCAATGGCACGGGATAAATTCGTATTGGAACGGCTTGGCATTGTGCATACAATAAATCAGATCCCCCACTATGCGCTTATCGTTTCCATCGGGGCGATTTTAATCACCGCGCTTTTTTTACCGCTTCATGACATTGCCGCGGGAGCCACCATTCTTTTTATCCTTCTTTTCATGCAATTAAATATCGCCTACATCCAGCTGCGACGCAAAAAACCGGAAGCGATCTGGCATTATATCGTACCTGGCGGAGCATTTGTACCTGTACTTGGAATTACAGCCTATGTTCTTCTGAGTATTGCCCTATTTGATGTAAGCCAGTTTGCAATTTATTTTGCGCTCATATGGTTTCTCCTTGGACTCGTCAATTACTATGGCTATACGCTTACAGAAAAACGCGAAGACCTTGAACGAGATACTATCTACGAACATGCCAGCCGTTTTAAAGATCGTTCAAATTATAAAGTTATTTTTCCCATTGAAGACAAGGAAAAGCTTCTGGGGCTTTCTGCTATCGCGTGCGCTCTTGCAAAAAATGAAAATGGAGATATTTTGGCGATTCATGTGCGTGAAGTCCCGCACATGCTACCGCTCAGAGAAGGAATACAAAACAGCGACCACGCAGCGCTTGATCGTATGGAAGGCATTGCTTCGCAAAAGCATTTTAATATTGACACCCGCCTCTTAGTCGCCCGTTCCATTCCCGAATCAATTCTCGATACGGTAAGCGTTGAAAACGGAGACCTTTTGATTATGGGATGGGACGGAGTGGCAAGTTCTCATGGCTTTATCTTTGGACGCAAAGTGGACATCGTCCTTCATCGCGCCAAGTGTGATTTAGTCGTTGTAAGCCTCCCATATCTGCATTCGCTTAAAAAAATCTTTATTCCCGTCCCCACAGACGATAATCCCAATCTTCGTTTTACCGGAAAAATCGCGACAGCGCTGGCGCTTTGGTTTGACAGCGAAATAACCATCGGCATGGTTATCCCACCGCAATCAACGCACAGTGCGATGAAACGCTATGAAGAAATCATGAAGGAGCATATACGGGAACTAAAATTAAAAACACCAAAAGAACTGAAGACAAAATTTATAGAAAGCGTTTCCATCTCCCGCGCTCTTATTGAAGAAATGGCTCACCATGATAGCATTATCTTTCCGGCCGCGCGCGCCCGTATAAGCAAAATAATCGGATTTGGCACCATCCCAGAGCGCGTTGCCAAACATTGCCACAAAACAGTTATCCTCGCCAAAGGATACCGAAGCATCATTCAGCCACTTCTTAATTATCTAATTTCAAAACTCTACTGACTATTCACACATAGGTTAATAGAGTAAAAATTTCAGACTTGGATGTAGCGCGCCGTCATGGAACCCGAAAAAACCGCAGATGTATCAGTAGATACATTGAGGATTTTTTTGGGCGAATGGCAAGCGATGCGCCAAATATGGAATTTTTGGCATTAAGCTATGTGTGAATAGTCAGTAGAACCCATCTCAAAAATGTAAAGCAATTTACATTTTTTTCAACCCGTTTTTGGCGTTCACCTAT
>CAYHZE010000118.1:0-2796 GCA_964361015.1 uncultured Candidatus Saccharibacteria bacterium
TCTGAATCATACTGGATGAATTCAGTTTCCAATACAGGACGGCCATTGAATTCAATCACATTAAGTTCAATGGTATCTCCGACAACAACTGCACCTTCGGTTTCATTTTTCACGTTTGTTCTCCTCTGTTAATGATCGGACAATCTACCTAAGTAGTGTAACATTAAATAATTATTTAGTCAAGCATTTACTTGACATATCATTTCATATTATATATCATAATATCATAAAGAGACCCTTCACAATTTGAATTTTTTGTCTACGGAGGACGCAAGAATGAGTAAGGAATTTCATAAACATATTTGCGACAGTTGTATGCAAGCATGGAGGCACGATGACGCAAGATGTTCCCACCCTCACATTTTTATATGCGATGCGTGCGCCGCGGTCAGGCGGGCGCAGTATGATAGAGGGTCAGCATGGGCGGAAATGGCGCGCAATATGCCTATTCCGCATAGTCATAAGTGTGTAATTTGTCTGCGCGAATGGGAGCACAATGACAAGAAGTGCGCTATTGAAGATCAGTATCTTTTTGAATGTGAAGCATGCATGACATTTATTTTTTCGCACCCGTGTCCCAAGTGCGGCACCGTATCGGAATAAATTGTCTATGGCGCGTACAATGTGACGCGCTGTGTATGTCCGAGTTGCCGGCATTACTTCGCGCCGCCGGGGCAAGAGATTTACGCGGCGGAAGAAAATAATAACAATTGTCCACAAGAGAGGATTGGTGCTTGTCCGCAGTGCGGCATGCGCGTGGTGAACGATGTATGCGCAGAATGCGGGTATAATGCCTTACTTGATCGCCCCGACGAATATGACGCAGGAGTCGGTTAGCGCATCTCATCTCCTCTGTCTCTTTAATAAAGCCCCATACGCGTATATGTGTACCTATGGGGCTTTGATATTTTTTGCCGAGTATTATGAGTTGTGGTACCATTGTCAAAGTACGTTTTTAATACAATATTAAGATTGAGGAGTGAGGTCGTGCCGTCAATCAGCCCTACCGATCCAAGAGAGTATGATTTTGCGATTGATTGTTTGCGAACATTTTTTCGCAGTAAAGGTTTTATAGAGGCGCCCGTACAGCAACAAGTGAGCATTCTTGCCGCATGCGAAGATCCGCGTACCATCATGGACTTCACGTTCGGTGGAGAATCATGGGCTATGCCGCAAACTGGTCAAATGCTCCTTGAGTATTATTTGCTCATCAACCCTCATGTTCCCGGATATTACTGTATTTCAACAAGTTATCGCAATGAACCTGATCCGATTCCCGGGCGTCATGACCGCGTGTTTCAAATGTTTGAATTTGAGACGCATGGGGATATGCAAAGACTTAGATTGCTTGAAATGGAGCTTCTTGTGCATCTTGGCTTCGGTTGCAAAAAGAATTTTCACCATCTGGAATATACGGATGTGGCAAAATCTCTTGGTGTAAAAGAAATTACTGCAAAACATGAAGAACAAATATGGCAAGAATGGGGCCATGACATTCTTTTCCTCAGTCATTTCCCGCAACATACATCGCCTTTTTGGAATATGAAGAAGGTAGGAGATGTTGCCAATAAAATTGATGTTATTCTTTATGGAATGGAAACAATAGGATCCGCGGAACGCAGTACGGATGTGAACGAAATGCGCGATTTATTCCATACCATTTCTAATGGGATGTATGCTCAAATGTTATATGCGAAATTTGGGAAAAATCGGGTAGAAAAGCGGCTGGATAATTTTCTCAATCTTCCCATGATCACGCGTTGCGGCGGGGGTATTGGCGTAACCCCACGCATGATTCGCGCGCTTAAGTTTGCAGGAAAGATGCCCGTATTCACGCCGCTTCTTCAGGAAACAATAGAGTTATAACGGCTTTTTCTAAGCCGTTTTTTAATTTTTGTGTTTTTTATTTTTCTTCTGTTATACTTATCTGTATGCGACCAAAACCATTGTTATTGATTATTCTCGACGCATTCGGCATATCTGTGGAAAAAGAAGGGAACCCCGTGGCAAGCGCGCATACGCCGATACTTAATGAAATTGAGCGCGATTTTCCATTTACCACGCTTCAGGCATCGGGTATTGCCGTAGGCCTTCCTCCACGGGAGGCCGGCAATTCGGAAGTAGGCCATCTCACTATCGGATGCGGCCGCGCGCTTCATCACCATCTTCCCCGCATTATTTCCTCAATCCATGACGGTTCTTTTTTCAAAAATGAACAATTAACGAGGGCAATCACGCATGTAAAAACACATGGTTCGCGGCTTCACATTGCAGGACTTATTTCTTCAGGTTCAGTGCATAGTTATATCAACCACTTATACGCCCTTCTTGATCTGGCAAGAAGAGAGGATGTCGCACAGGTATATATCCATGCATTTACGGACGGGAAAGACACGCCGCAGAAAGAAGGCGCTTCGTTTATCAAAGAGCTGGAGATTCGATGCGCCGATGAATGGCCCAATACCCGCGTTGCATCAGTTATTGGCCGTTTTTATGCGATGGATCGGGATACAAAGTGGGATCGGATTCAGGCGGCATATGAACTTATGACGCAAGGCAAGGGAAAAGTGGTTGCGTCAATTCCCGCATATCTCGGAGAGTGGTATCAACAGGGCATGAGCGATGAATTTGTGGAGCCTGCGGTTGTTGCGGATGCAGAAGGGATGCCGCTTGCCATGGTGGGAGCCGATGACGCGCTTATTTTTTTTAATTTTCGCGAGGATTCAATGCGGGAGATCACCCATGCGTTTGTGGACGAATCGTTTCAGCACTTTCCGCGCGCAAAGGTCCAAAATA
>CAYHZE010000119.1:0-2730 GCA_964361015.1 uncultured Candidatus Saccharibacteria bacterium
TCTCGCTCGAAATCTGAAAATTTCGCTACGAAAATAATTGCGCAGTAGGTCTAATATCATGGATAAGAAAAATATTTCTATTGGTTTTATTGGTCAAGGATGGCTTGGCAAACATTATGCTGATGAATTTGAGAATCGCGGTTTTTCGGTAATCCGGTATGCTCTTGAAGAACCTTATTGTAAAAATAAAGATGTTATTAAAAATTGTGATATCGTATTTATCGCCGTACCTACACCAACTACACTCGATGGTTTTGATGCTAGTGTGGTACGTTCAGTAATTGCGCTTGTAGGAACGGGAAAAATTGCAGTCATACGATCAACGATTATTCCCGGCACAACCGATTTAATTCAGAAGCAATATTCGGATCGTATTGTCATGCATTCCCCTGAATTTCTTACTGAAGCGACTGCGGCGCATGATGCGGCATATCCCATGCGTAATATTATCGGTATTCCGGTAGATTCTGAACATTATCGTGTTGCTGCTGAAAAGGTACTTGAGGTGTTACCACATGCCCCTTATATGAAGATCATGCCCGCAGGAGAAGCCGAGATGGTGAAATATGTGGGTAACGGATGGCTCACGCAAAAAATTATTTTTGTCAATGTCATCTATGATCTTGTGAATAAACTTGGTCTTAACTATGAGGTAATAAAAGAAGCGCTTGCCGCAGATCCGCGCATTGGCAGTTCGCATCTTGATCCAGTGCATGCCAGTACGAGCGGCATCATGGGACGCGGCGCCGCAGGACATTGCTTTCTTAAAGACTTTGCGGCATTGAGGGCGGTATACGAAACCGTGTTACCTGAAGATGCCGCAGGACACAATATCCTTCGATCAATTGAATACAAAAATGTTCAGTTACTCACTGATACTAAAAAGGATTTGGATCTGGTAAGAATGGTGTATGGAGAAAAACCATTTGACAGTTTTAAGAAGATTTGATATTTCTTATACAGTATTCGTTTATACTGAACGTAGTTGTATATATTTTCTTTTCAATTATTGTGAGGTGTGCTATGGAGATTCATTATCTCAACGTTTGGGATGATATTGAGTGTGCAGGATTTAATTCACAAGAGTACGGTTTACTTAAATTTGGTTCTTGTGAGATTGCCAATCAATATGCAAAGATCCTTTGTGAAAGATTTCTTTATTCGGTTGACATTTCAACAATCTCTCGACTGGTGATTATGTCAGCGCCATATATAACATTACCAAATCCCGCATCTCTTCTTGCTGATAGGATTGGAAAGGAATTATTAAAACTCTTTTTTTTGAGAAAGGGTTTTCGTGAGATAGGTGTTGTGCATATTCATAAGGATAAGCACTTTAAGAGTGAATACGCGCAATTGACTCTTAGGGAGAGGGTTTTTCTATATAAGGATATATGTTTATATATTGATGAGAAAATTTCTGGAGCAACTGTTCTTTATATTGATGACATCAAGACTACGGGAAGCACTGAAAGTAAATGTCTTAGTTTTTTCAAAGAACAAGGGGTTGCATGCGTATACTCACTGCATCTTATTGATATCTCTCAATCAGGTGGGGCAGAATATCCTTCTATTGAAGGAATACTTAATCGTTCAGCGATAACAAATCTCCATGATGTGCAGATATTTTTTGAAAATGGTGGTTATCCAGTAACATCAAGTATGTGCCGATTTGTACTTTCATATCCGGATATAACCGCAATTTGGGAATTTTTTAATGCATTACCCAAAGAAATTGTTCAAGAATTTTATAGGGGAAGCATGGGAGATGGATATCCTGATATGATCGTGTTTAAAGAGGGTTTTTTAAAACTTCAAAATGTATACAAAAATTGTTAGCAATCATATCAAAGATATACTTGCGTCACTCGGACGAAATGAAAGCAAGCTTTCATTTCGCTCCTCGCTAGCAATTATAAAAAGTTGCCCTTAATTTGCGGGCAACTATTTTTTTATATCTTTTATGAGATGTTTGCGTGATTGTATTGTGAAGGTTTTTTAGTCGCAGAGAGAAACTCTGATAGGGCCATTGATTTGCATAAAAACTTCGTAGGCGCCGACAGGAATATATTCTTGCCACGATCTATGGTATAATTTTATTATTCGTTTTATATCCTTGTTATGCAGTGGCAACGGCGGATCAATAAAATATACGTTACGATTAAACATCCTTTGGAATATTGTGTATTGACGGCCGTAATCAGGATCTCCCTCTGGTGCTTGTATGCAGACGATGTCAGTGGTATCGGGGGGATAAATGGCATTGAACTGTTGCGTAAAATGCGGACGTTTTGTTAATTGGCAAGAGATTCGGTTACCTGCGTTGCATGAATTGATATATCCCTTCCACATTTCGTGTACTTCCTCCGGTGTGAACGGATTGCGAGCCACATCAAAAGATGATTCCTTAAGTGTATATCCCCATTTTTTGTAGTCAAAATTATCGGGTGGCGGGCTATGATATACTATTCCGATAATAATTTTATGCCATTGAGTAAGGATATACTGTACGGTCGCGGCATGTGCGATAGTCGGAGGTTGAAATCTACCCAAAAAGACTGCAATATGCGCAGATACTCCTTGTTTCATTTTATTCTCCTGTAAAGATCTATCTTGTTGTTAGCTTCCAGTATAGAGTAACAATATAATATGCAAATTGTACATTGTCAATCTCTCGTTCTAGTCCACATTAAAGGTTACCGAACATTGAGTGGATAGGCCATATTGAGT
>CAYHZE010000120.1:0-2730 GCA_964361015.1 uncultured Candidatus Saccharibacteria bacterium
TATTTCCCCTTTCTCCTCAAAAACGCGGGCGCGTCCCATTCGTCGCCGGTTTCTTACTTTGAATTACGAAATAGAAACTTTGCTCAAAAAACCGAAGTACACTCAAAAAGCATTTTTGTTGAAGATACTGCACAATCTCTGAAAAAGCTTTATCATACAACATGTTTTCGATTAGCTCTTAGAAAGATAGTATACATAGCAAATGTTGCGATCGTAGGACTATTTTTGATAATTCCTGTTTTGATCAACCTTTCTATCTCTTCAATAGTAAATTTTTTAATTTTCAAATCTCCTTCCGTATCATCAAGTTTTTGTGCGGCATGAGTCAAATTTTCAGCTAAAAATATATGGAGTTTTTGAGTTGAATAGCCTGATACAACCCAAATCGTATTTAACAATTTTATATTTTTAGCCTGTACTCCAATTTCCTCTTTAAGCTCTCTTTTTGCCGCCTGAAGGGGACTTTCTAATGCATCAATAAATCCTCCCGGGAACTCTAAAGAACGCGCTTTAACAGCATGCCTATATTGCTCGACCATATAAAAAAACTCTGATTCTTTAGGAATGACGGCCACAATATCTTTCCTCTCTATTACTTCGTAAATTCCATGGACACCATCCGCCTTTATTATCTGATCCTTGCGTAATGTCAGCCATTTCCCCTTATAGATGACATCTGAAGAAATAACATGCATTTTCTTATTTCTATTCATTCCTCAATGAAATCATAAGATAATTTTTATGGCAATATTGCCAAATTAAAAACCCCGTTGCATCTGTAAAACGAGGCTCTATCAATGTTACTCATGCGAGTCCTGTAATAACTCACACGAATATGACTAGACATTACGGCAAATCATCAAAACTCTTTAATGTGGGATAATCTATCCCACCCACCTTCCCATCACGCCGCATCTCGTAAATCTCCACACCCATACAGCTCTCTCCTACTAATGATAGTTCGTCAACAGAATCATCTACGAATCGATATGGCATCGTAAACCTTTTTAGAATATTCTCCAAAAAATGCCCCTTCCGTTGTTGCAACGTATACAGTACTTCTGGTTCTGGCATTATTACTTCAAAAAACGAACTTTTAATTTTCGCTTTCTGAAGCGCAAGGTTATCGTAGGTCATGATTACACATTTACCCGGATATCTTTTGAAAAATTTAAGCGCATCTTGGTATAAGAATGATGTGAGTTCCCCGGGGAAAAACTTAAGTTTCCCTGATTCAACTTGCTCATTCCAAATTTTACCAATCGCACCTTCACCCAAACCATGACTTCTAAAATGATTAGTATGCACGTATCTGATGAACCTATCCGTATCAAAAATTGTTCTATCAAAATCTAGAAACCATGTCATAGACTCAATCCAATCCGATGCTTTGATTCGCGGACATCATGCCACGAGCAATATCAAATATCTGTGATGCAAATTCTTCTCCGAGCTTTCGCGCCACTTTGTCAGTATTGATACTTTTAACATCCCATACTCGGGCATCCTTTTGCTTCTTCTTAAGAGCTAACGCTGTATCATGTTTTTTACCCATTAACTCCTCAAAAAAATGATAGCTTAATTCTCCTCGGAGAATAGGAATCATAATGTTATGGTGAACATACATGACCTCTCTGCCTAGTTTGTTTTTCATCCATTCCTCATGAGATAGCGTATCTATTGCTTCTTTGATCATGGCGGCCTCATCTGCTCGACAATCAACCCAATTTGCCATCAAGCTATAGTGCGAAGTATCTTTTCGCTGAATCAAAGAAAACATCGGCCGTCTTGGACTGGATACTGTCATGACAGGCAAAAAAGCCACTTTATAACCCCTTGCTCTCAACGCTTGGCCAAATAACCGATCGCTACCTTTCACAAACTCTCCGGCAATATTAGTCGGTTGCTTACTACCACCAATTTCTGCATACGCCGCAACTTCAATGGCTACGTTTGCTCCTTTTGTCTGAACCTGAACATATCCATGCTTCGTCAGATAAAATGCCACTTGGGATAACTCGCTAAAAAAGGATTTAATCCCCGTACCAGCCTCAATTTGCTCATCAATCCATCTTGGAGAATCATGCACGCCGCCTACAGCCGATGCTTTTGTTGCACGAAATGTCTCGACAATTATCTCAACCCAATTACTTGGCACTGTCGTGTCGGCATCAATCATGCCAATATAATGGGGCCGAGAAGCATCTGGGCTAGTTTGAGAATATTGTGCAATGACTTCATCCATACCTATTTTTCGAGCATTGACAGGACCTTTTTGCAAGCAATCAAGGATGGTGACAGGCCATCTTATTGTTTGAGCGCTCTTACTGGCGACTTCCTTTGTTTTATCTGTACTGCCATTATCAACGATAACAATTTCTATCGGATCCGTTATAGCGCCAAGACTTGCAATCGTCGCACCTAAAAACGCTTCTTCGTTATAAGCAGGAACGACCACAGTAACCTGTGCTTCACCTTGACATAATGTAACAGCAAGAGAAGCCACAAGCGAATTCGTGCGACAATAATCTTTCAGTATTTCACATCTTTTTACGGATAGTTCACCTTGCATTATCTAGCTCCTTATCTTCATCTTTGGTTTCGCTCTCATGTGCTATTTTCAAATAACCATACTAATATGTATACAACAATAACAAAAAAAATCAAGAGACCCCCGGTGAATTCGCACTCTAAAAACAACAAAGTTTGCAGGCTAATTGCAACACCCTT
>CAYHZE010000121.1:0-2678 GCA_964361015.1 uncultured Candidatus Saccharibacteria bacterium
TGTAATTCAATGCAAGAAAAAACCAGCTGTTTATGACAGCTGGTATTGAAGCGGAGAACGGGACTGATGGGCTCCCTCGCAACCTCATTCCTTTGAAAAAGGTCCGTCTTCATTACATCCCACTCTCCACTATATCGAAAGCGCAAACAAAGGGACACAAACATCTATACAACCATCACTTTTATTGACGGTCTTATTCGTAGAGACATCCATCTGTCTGCGCATATTATATTTCGTAAAAAACTAAACCGCTTGGGGGGTCTTTTTTATATTAACAACCATCTTATAGATGATGGTCACAATAACACATAACCAACCGCCCAAGCGGCACTATCAATAGAAAGGGGCGATTTTTCTCAAGTACATCCTGCTCCCCACTATATCGGAAACACGGACAGAAGGACTTTATGCGACCAGACAACCACTCTCGTGTGGTCATTTTTGTCAGAAACATCCCTCCGCCCGCACCTTATCATATTTCAAAAAGAACTAAACCGCCCAAGGATCTTTAGAAGCAAACAACCATTCACAAATGGTCATAATAATCTGATGCAATCCTCGAACGGCATGCTTTTCCAAAGAACTGAACCGCTCGGGGGTCTTCAATATCTTCCACAACCATCTTATAAATGATGGTCACAGTATTCCTTACAACCCCCAAGCGGCACTATCGCAAATACGCCTTGTGAAGTTCGCGCAGAACGGTTTCAATACGTTTAATGCGGTGCGTTTTGCCGTGTGAAAACTCTTTGCCTTTTTTCGTAAGCGTGGCTAACAAATATAACGCCTGACGAATTTCCGGCCGTTTGCCGTTGATATGGTGCTTCTCGCCATCAAAGCGATCCACGCCAAGACCGCAAAACGAACGGATCCATTCCCATTTTTGCCATGTGCGCCAACCCAAAAATCCGGTAAGTGTGACGGCCATCACAGAATCGGGAAATGCATTCACAAACGCATGCCCCGACACTGCCTCAAAGAGTGCTTGATAGGCATACTTTTTGGTTTCCTCCGCGGCGCGCAAATCCGCCAAATGCTGAGCATGAAGCCCAAGATAATGTTCCCGTACCTCCTCGCTGATTTCAATCCCAAGCGATTTTTTCGCAAGGGCAATAATTTCGGCGGGAACTTCTCTCACGCGCGCATCCGACTGCCATGCGCGAGGGTCAGGATTTTCAAGCACGTGTGCCATTTTCTTTGTCCAAATATCGTAGTGCGGGAGAGGTTCTGGCATTGGCTTGCCTTGTTTCTCCGCTTTTTTAACTTCGCTGAAAGGCGGACGCACGGCCTCCGGAAATATCCGAACAAGCGTAGAGAGAACAAGATGTTTTTGCTCGCGCACCGTATCGGTTGCGCTATGATACTGCATGCAAAGCGTATACCACTGATGCGGATCTTGGATCGCCCCCGTTGGACGCTTATCGGCATTAAATGGATGTCCGAAGACATCCCCTGCGATAAGCACACGCTCCGCGAATTTCGGAATGTTTTCGCGTATACTCTTTTTAGTTGGCTTGGCAACGTAGTTGACCAAGGATCCCCTATTGAGCAACCCGCACGCAAAATTTGTCCCCCACTGCTTATTACCTGTCATCAGGAGTGGCACGGTTTTTTCATCCATTGCCATGCCGTATACCGACATAAGCCCTTCGTAACTGTTTGGCACTGATTCTTTTGTAATCTCCCCAATCTCCGTTTTCCGAACCACCATATGATTATTCCTGCCAATGGCAATGCAAATCGTAGGACGCATGATCCCCTCTCTTTCTTCTCATTATGATTAAATTGTCAAGATGCAATCGTTCATACATACAATCATATCCTCCTAAAAAAGTCAAACCCGCGATTGTTGAGTCGCGGGTGTATAGGATATCGGGACATGGGACATCTTTGATCTGCAACCCCTTAAAGAGATGGAGTCTTTTGTAATCAAACATCCCATGTCCCGTCTTATGGAAACGGAGAGCGGAGCTTTATGAAGAACGTACAACCTTTTCTAAATAGGTCCTATCGACTACACACTCCACTCTCCGCCCTATCGAAAGCGCAGGTAGAGGGACTTAAGCTTTCTTACAACCATCAGTTGATGATGGTCTCTGCTTAAAAATCATCCTTCTGTCTGCGCCTTTTGCATCTTCCGAAAAGAACCTGTATCCGCTCGGAGAATCTTACCCTTGAATGCAACCATTCATAATGGTCTTATCTTCGTGACAACCCTCCAAGCGGTTTTTTATATATGCTATCAAATAACTGCATTCCTCTTGCCTGCGCGTATATATATCAAAAAGAATATGCCGCTTGAGAGTCTTTCGTATGGAAACAACCGTGTACAAGATATCACGGTCTCTTTATCTCTTGGCAACTCTCAAGCGGGGTTTAATGAAAAAACTATAAATTTCGTGTGCCGGCAAGACCAAACAGTGCAACAACCTAAAAAAATAAAGGTCTTATCTTCATGAACATCCTACCGGCACAATAAAAGATTTTGTCAAAGATATACGCGGTCTGCCAAAGGGACTTAGGTATCAGTAACAACCCCAAAAAAGGGTCAAACGAGTATACATCCCACCTGGCATACCGTAGAATACTATAGCATACATCAAAATATCATGCAAGTGTCTTATGGTGAATTCGCACTCTAAAAACAACAAAGTTTGCAGGCTAATTGCAACACCCTT
>CAYHZE010000122.1:0-2673 GCA_964361015.1 uncultured Candidatus Saccharibacteria bacterium
AAATGGAAATGCCTGCATGACTTTGTCATACAGGCATTGACTATCTCCAAGAACCCTAAAACTTCAGGAATCAAGAACCTAAAAACCTATTACTCGTGGACGAAGGCAAACCAGCTCTCGTCGTAATACCCGTCCGCAAACCAGCCAAGGCCAGTCCCGCGCTCCGCGTTATGCCACCACACATTGCAGACCCGTCGCCTGCTCCTGAAAGAACATGAATCAGGCGAAACAACGACCATATAATTCATGCCCAGTTCTCGATTCAGGGTCGGGTAGTGTTCACCAATCGCGAAACATCCACGAGGGCTGGCAGGCCGAAGGCGATTTTCTTTTCCCCACGCGAGGGCTTGCGCGTTCGTGGTGAAGCTCTCGCGTCCGAAATTCACAAGAATAATCTCGCGGACTCCGGACTCGCCTTGGGGCGGATACCGATCAGCAACATTCCAGACTTTATATCTATCCGGAGTGTTAGGTCCAACACTACGTACCGCCTTGTCCCATGGGCGCGACTCGTCCACAAAAACGGAAACGAAGTGAAGCTTGCCACCATGGGGAGGTAGTACAATTGCTTTTGATGCTTGAGAGAGTCTCTTTAGCAAAGCAAGAGTGCCGGCTTGAAGCTGATCCCCACACATAATGATAAGCTGGGCAGCGTTTTTGGCGAGGCCTGCCTTACGAACTACCGCCTTGAGCAGATCTTCGATCTGATCCTTTTGGCCTTCGGTCATCGGTGTGATCAATGTCTCCATTGTCATCACTCTCCTTTTCCGAATGTAATAGATACCGTCTAACTGCGGGCTTTTGTCCTAAACAAAAGCTAGTAAAATCTACTATAAATTTCCTATTCTGTCAATGCCTGACGAATGATCGTTTGGTTACGCTCGGCGAAATTTAGAACAATGGAAAATTAAGGCAACTGCGCCGTTGCTTCTTTGCCGTACGTTCGAGAACTGCTTTGATCCCAGTATTCCGCTCGCAGTTGTGCTTTGCCCTCGTGAATTTCTATCTGTATGGATTTAAGCGAGGTTGGCTTATCCGGACCGATAAATGTCAGTCCTAATGTTTCAGACATTTTCTGCCCAATGCCTTCTTGGGTTCCTGTACTGCATGAGTTAAGGACAATAGTCGCGCCTTCTTCAAATAACATTTTTGCTCCGCGCTCAATCCCACGCCCACTCAAATCTTCGGTCTGCAATTCATACATCTTTCCTCCTCTTCCGAATTGAATACGGTCCTTACTACCATGTCCGCCAATGATGCCAAATTTAGCAGGCCCATAATCTTTTACAAATTGTATACTCCTGCGTCCGACTTCTCTTTTATTATCTATCTCTATGACGCGGAGAAGCCATGGTTCTCCTCGTTCTTCAAGTTGCGTAAAAAGATTCCTGTAAGTAAAGTAGTTCTCATAAAATGCTCCGTTGTGATCATCCCGAGGGTTGATTATGAGGCCATAGGGCGATGCAATTTCATCGGTAAACTCCGCTTCAAATTGCTTCGCAAGCATAGGTGTTGGGTATCGAGAAAAGTCGTATATACCAAAGTTCTTGTTCAGATAGCTCACTGCACCAAAGGGAGTATCTCGGCGCGTGTTATACTCAACGTCTCTCATTGTTTCAAGATTTCTGTGCACGATACGGCGAAAAGTCTCGACTGGTTGGTTTTTGATACTTCTGCCCCATGCGTGATAAAAATCATCGGGGGAAACTCCATACGCACCCAATACATCATGTAAAAAAAGATTAGGCGGAATACCAAGATTAAGATTTCTTCTCTCCGTATACGTCAACTGATCAAGCATATAATCCGCCATCTTAACTATCTCATCGCTCGTATCTCCAAACTCCCTATTCTGTTCTGCCATTACCCTTGCGGTAAGTTTGGCAACACGACGTCTAATGTTAGGAATGAAAACATTTTGGTATAGCGATCGAAGCGCATACCCATAAGTATTAGTTTTACTAGCAAGCTCACGAGGGTTTCTATGCATATCGGCAAGAATAGCCTCTTCGATGATTTCTACATTTTTCGTTAAAAAAGCTTCTCCTGAATCACGAAAATCAGTGATACCATATTTTTTTCCTGCTTCTATTAGGCTGTTGATAGCACGAAACGCTGAACCGATATTATAGGCGTCCTCAAAATCGCTCCCTTGAGATGCCTCGTTGAGATTCTGTTGTATTTCATTTATATGCGTCTGAATAAATTTGCTGGCAAATGAAGCGGCATTAAATCCAAGCACATCATCCATGGCTAATTTGTTATCAGCAAGTCCCCCAAGAGCGTCTAGAACGGTCCCAAAAGATTCTTTTAATTCTAATCCTCGTGCAAATATTTCTTCTTTTCCGCATATATTTGCTAACTCATTGTTTAATTCACTGTTTCTTTCTTCCAGATCCTCGGGGTCGTCAGAGCGGTCTGCACTACTAAGCCATACAAGTATCTCCCAAGCGGCCGCCTGATAAGGATCGAGTCCATGCTCTTGCTCCTCGCGACCTTCCTCGGGCAACGCGTTTTCGTGTCCTAATTTTTCAATCGGTATTTCCTCGGAGTGAGAACCATCCGAAGAATCGCTTGGAACTAGCATTGACTCTGTCTTTTTGAGGTATTCCATAAAGAATTTACTTAACGATTAGGTTCATCAACCCATACTAAAGATTACAATCAATTTAC
>CAYHZE010000123.1:0-2656 GCA_964361015.1 uncultured Candidatus Saccharibacteria bacterium
AAATATACTCATTTTGCCGTTGTATAATGGTTCTAACATTGTCCACGATGCGGAGTTCCGAAATTCCAAAATAAAATCGCTTGAATAAGCGGTTTTATTTTGCCCAAAAAGTTGCCTGACGACGGGATTCGAACTTTTGGCAAGAACGAGGTAAAATAGAACCAATGAACCAAAGAGGATTTACCCCTATCGCCGTTATCGTCACCGTTATCATTTTGCTTGCAACAAGCGGAGGCGCGTTTTTGATGTATCAAAAATCTGCGACAAGGTCATCTGAAAAAAATCAAAATCCTTCTACTGTAATTATCGGTCTTGGTTCTCTTTGTTCTGGCGAGAAAGAATGTAATTATTTTTGCAAAAATAATTTTGGACGTTGTAAAGAATATTGCCAAGGCCAGCCGGACAATGTGTTGTGTCAAAAATCGTTTTCTTTTGAAAGACCTATTCGCGGTGAAGAAAAATATACTTCTACTTTGGATAAAACAATAACTGCAAAAACGCCCTTGTTATCAACAGCGCCGCTAGCCATTGTCGTTAATGAACAGAAACAATTGCCTCTGCCGGAAAAACCTAAGCAATTGTTTATTCCAGAAAAATCTAGGGTTGCCGAACTCAAAGCGTGGATGCCAGACGTGATGACCCAGCCGATTCCAGTCGGAGCTTCTAAAACCCGACTCACATCTTTTCCGGCGCCGCTTGATAAAATTTTTATAACCGGACCGTACGGCGCGCATCGCGGAGGTCACATCGAGGGCTTGGATCATGAATGGATTGAAATAGCTGATGATACTCCGATAGTCAGTTGGGCGCGCGGAAAAGTTACTAATGTTTTTCTGAATAATCCGAACAAACCAGAAGATTGGAGAATATATGTAGATTACGGAGACGGACTTTCGGGAGAACACATGGATGTAAAAACTCCTCTGGTAAAAACCGGCGATGAAGTAGAGGCCGGACAGTCGATCGCATATGGTTTGCCGGTACAATGGCTTAATGGCTATCACTCAGGAGAATTTAATTTGGTTGATCAGTATAGAAAAGATGGTGTTCAGTATAGGGATGGGGTGACTGTTTCGCCATATGATTATTTGCGCGAAGATTTAAAGACAGAACTGATTGCCGCCTATACTAAACAATTCATAGAACCATTTGTCCAAAGAAACGAATTTTTCATGGGCTTTGCGCCTTGGGAGCCGTATCTTACTAATCCATTAATTTTTCACAAGCAATACAAAGGCACAATAATCGGTGAGTGGTATTTAAAGAGTAAAAAGTGGGCAGTAGATGAAGCGCCGGATATGCTTATTTTTTTGCGAGGCATTACCAAATATTATGATAAACAGCGTCTGGTGGCCGGAGAAGACGCAAGCGCCGCCGGAGCTACTTTTGATGGAACATGGGTGGCTGATTACGAGGCGAAAAAAATGCAAATTGTTACTGAACGCGGCATCTACTACGGTATTTTTGAGCTAAACGAATCTGAACCGCGTGCGACTTTAAAGATTCAATACCAAACCGGTTCATACCCGACTGTTTTTTCCGATCAGGCCAATATTTATATTGAACGAAGCGTAGTTCAGCGCAGGCAAGACGGATACGACCTGGGAGTTTTGAACAGTCTTTGATTTAAACAATTTTTTTCGTTGATGTTGAGGATCAACTATATTTGTTATTAATAGAAACTTCAATGTATAGTTATATAATGAGGAGGCTATTCAACGGTGGATTATGAAAAATATTCCTTTTGAATCTGATACATGAGTTACGCGCATGAAAGAAATTCGGATTTGAGCAAACCTTGATATCTGTGGGAAGACAGAAAAAGAATGGTGGCTGACCCCAAATCCACCCAAATCCATGGTGGCTGACCCCAAATCCAGAAAAAGAATGGTGGCTGACCCCAAATCCCCGGCAGAATTGCACTTTTAACCGGAGATGAGGAAAAAGACTTGGCTAAACGCATTGAAAAAGGCGATGAGGATGCGCGTAAAAAATTAACGCAGGCAAATCTTCGCCTTGTCGTTTCTATTGCCAAGCGCTATGTGGGCAGGTCGCCCCACTTAACGCTTCTTGATCTTATTCAGGAAGGAAATTTGGGACTTTTTAAAGCAGTGGAAAAATTTGATTATCGCCGCGGCTACAAGTTTTCAACATACGCGACATGGTGGATTCGTCAGGCCATCACGCGCGCGCTTGCCGATCAAGCGCGTACAATTCGTATCCCCGTGCACATGGTGGAAACTATTTCCAAATATCAGCAAGTGAAGCGGCGGCTTCTGCAGGATCTCGGTCGTGAGCCATTACCCGAAGAGATTGCCTCCGAAATGAATATAGAAGTTGAAAAAGTGCATCACATTGAAAAGATTGCTCAAGAAACTGTTTCGCTTGAAGCGCCGGTAGGCGAGGACGATGATGATTCTGTACTTGGCGAATTTATTGTTGATGAGAAAACGCTTTCGCCTTCGCAAATGGCGGCACGCCGTTTACTGCGAGACCAGTTAATGTCTATTATTGTGGATTTGAGTCCCCGCGAGCAAAAGATTTTGAGCCTGCGCTTTGGACTTGATGACGGTGTCACGCATACGCTTGAAGAAGTCGGACGTGAATTTGGCGTCACGCGCGAGCGCATCCGTCAGATTGAAGCAAAAGCGCTTGA
>CAYHZE010000124.1:0-2525 GCA_964361015.1 uncultured Candidatus Saccharibacteria bacterium
TAATACGCAGGGTGGATATTTTTTTTCATAATAGAGTTATCATAGCATAGAATCACTGATTATGCAACGTATCTTGCAGTAACCCCTTACACCTCCCACTTTTCCCTTTATCTTCACTCTTTTCTGTCATTCCCGCCCCCATTTTCCCCATTTTCATGAGGGTAAACTCTAACGGGAATCCAGACTTGTCCCCGCGCAAGCGGGGATCCATAAATAAAGAAGGGGTCTGGATTCCCGCTTCCGCGGGAATGACATAAGTGTGAGGGGTTACATCTTGCATGCTTTATGGCTTTAGGGTATATTGTAAGGCATGAATGATATAGCAACCTATAATGATGAATTTGCCAAGGTGGCAAGCAAAGAAGTGGAATGTATGCTTAAAGCGGGGGTTCATTTGGGCCACGCAAAGTCAAAAAATCATCCGGCTATGAAGCCGTATATTTACGGCGTGCGCAATACCATCGCGATTATTGATCTGATGAAAACCGAGGAAAAGCTGGCAAAGGCAACGGATTTTATGCGAGAGATTACGGGGCGGGGCGGTCTTGTATTACTCGCAGGCACGCGCCCGGGTGTGCGCCGCGTGGTTCTTGACATGGCAGAGAAGACGCATATGCCATATTTTACCGAGCGTTGGATCGGTGGGGCACTGACAAATTATAAGATGATTTCTAAACGCGTGGAGCACATGGAGCTGCTTGAGAAAGAAAAAGAAAGCGGGGGGTTTGATAAATATACAAAAAAAGAACGCATGAAAAAAGAAGAAGAGATTACGCGTTTAAGGAGATTTTTTGACGGTTTGCGCAGGCTTACGCGCATGCCCGATGCAGTGGTGGTGGTAGACACGACGCACGATACTACCGCGGTGCGCGAGGCAAGAAGGATGAAGATTCCGGTGATAGCGCTGTGTGACAGCAATGCCAATGCTGATCTTATTGATTTTCCGATTCCTTCAAACGATCATGCATTGCCCGCAGTGACCTACATGCTCGGCAAATTTACCGAAGCTCTTCAGGAAGGCCAGCGTCAGCATGTGGAGAAGAAGGCGGAATAAAAATAAGGACTTGATAAGTAAAATCAAATCCTTATTGATGAGGGCATCACCCACTAAGTCCTGTCAGAATAATTTGATTGTGAAAAGGGTTTCCCATGATGCCAAAGCCCCCTAGCGCTAAATCCTATTAAGATTCCCCCTAAAAACGTGAGATATGGATGGGCTCGGTTTATCGTAAAAATAACATTGGCGCTTACCCCTGCTATAAGAATAATCCAATAGAAGACACTTTTTCGATTCATATGGTACCCTTCTGTTTTTTGATTATTAACTGTGTCACATAATTTTATTATAATTATAATATGGAAAAAAGTCAAGTAACCGCGCAACTCATCAAAGAACTGCGCGAAAAAACAGGCGCAAGTATTTCTGACATTAAAAAATCTTTGGAAGAGGCGAAGGGGGATACGGGCAAAGCGATTGAAATAATTGAACGAAAACTGGGGAGTTCTGCGGGCAAGCGGGCGGGGAGAGAAACCACGGCCGGGATCGTAGAATCCTATATCCACTCCAACAATCGCCTTGGCGTATTGGTAGAACTTTTTTCAGAAACGGATTTCGTGGCGCGCAATCCATTGTTTAAAGAATTGGCCCATGACATTGCACTGCATATTGCCGCCATGAGGCCTATCTATCTTTCCTATGATGCAGTACCGCGTGATCAATGGGAAGCCCAAAAAGAGCGGTTTCTGGAAGAGATAAAAATACTCAATAAGCCAGCCGATATTATTGAGCAGATTATTGATGGCAAACTAAAGGCATATTTCGGCGCGTATTGTCTTTTGGAACAGCCGTTTGTCAAAGATCAGGATAAGACGGTGGGAAAAATTTTGAACGAATCTATTGGAAGATTCGGGGAAAACATTAACATAGGACGGTTTGTGCGTCTCGAGATGTAGATGTCACAACACAGGCAGTTTTTTTGATAATAGGACCTGCCGATTCTCGTCCTTTTGGTGTCATGTACATAGATATTCTTCTTGGCTTCGTGTTTGTTCTCGGCATATATATTCTTTGGTGCCGCATATCAGAGAAAATACCGGATCTTAAGCTCATTCCCGATCAGGATATGTCCGTACTTCTTGAAGAAAATACGGCGAAACTCCAGCGTTTTTTTCTTCATCTTTTTCACTTCCGATCATTTTATCGTGAACGCCATTATCACGCTAAATTTTGGTCTGTGGTGACCAAGCTTTTATTTAAGTTTCATATTATATTGTTGCGCGCTGATAACGGTATTATGCGGCTGATGAAACGTATGCGGGCAAGCAACGAGATGGAGGTTGAACAGCGCCATGATACAAAGGAATACTTTAGCCAGCTTCAAGATCATCCCTCCTCGTCATCAACGCCGGAAAAAACAAACCGTATGCAGGAAGTTCGTACGCGCAAACGCGCGCGCCTTACCAGAAATTTAAATGAGGGAAAAATCGAGGCAACTGAAATAAAATTGATAAATAATCGAAGATTG
>CAYHZE010000125.1:0-2464 GCA_964361015.1 uncultured Candidatus Saccharibacteria bacterium
TCGGAGAAATCAAGCTCGGAAGTATAACACCGGTATCTCCCTTACGAGCGTACGGAGGCCGATGGCTTTCGGCCTAACGTTTTATATTAGGCGAAAGCAGGCGCAAAATTTGCGCTGCCTCCGAAAAGGGAAGCAACGTAATTCTTTGCGTTTGAGAATGCATTTGCATGTATTCGTTTGCAAGTTATGTTACGAGTGGCTTGCACGCTCGACCCGATTTTAAACGTTCGTTATCCCATCGAAGCCGATCATCCCCCTAAAAGATTCGTTGGAGAAATTTACTGTTCAAGCTTGTCGAGAACATTTCTCAAAGAAATTTCTCGATTCCACTTCGTTATACTCGAAGAATATTATTTCATTAGGACTTTTGCGTTTGACTGTTATTCCCCTCCTCATGGAGGAGGGGTTAGGGGTGGTAAGAGTGATGGCAGGAATCACATACCGTAAGTTCTATCCCTCACTCATACCCACACCTCGCCTCCCCTACCTAGGGGAGGAAGTAAACCGCACATGTTCTAGTATTGAACAAATCCTATAGGGGAACTACTTCTCGCTCATCGTGCGCCGCACTTCGCGCGCAATATCTCGTTTTTTGATGGTTTCGCGTTTGTCGCGCTTTTGTTTGTTTCGCGCGAGACCTATCAATATCTTGATCCGGCCTCTTTTATTATACACCTTTAATGGCACTAATGTCAATCCTTTCTGGCTGGTTTTTCCCATAAGTTCGCGGATTTCTTTTTTGTGTAAAAGCAAGCGGCGCGTGCGGGTTGGTTCATAATTTTTGGGTGCATTTTTGGGTTGATATGCGGGGATGTTGGCGTTTAATAATACCGCTTGTCCATTGCGGATAATGGCAAAAGAACCGGTTAGATTGACATGCCCTGTTTTTATTGCTTTGACTTCAAATCCAAATAGCTCAATACCGGCCTCAAACGTATCGAGGATTTCGTAGTCAAAATGCGCAGTTCGGTTGACAGATAAATCGTGCATGGTATGGTAATGGTACCATACGAGCGTGGGGGAAGTATAGTGAATATGTGAATAGCAAAGGACAGGGAGAATATATGATGCCAGCTTGGGTCCCAGTTTGGGTTGTGTGGATATGGTTGGTTATTTTAGGCGTGACTGCTCTTTTCGGTTTCGGATGGATCATAACTCCCCTTATGGGAATGATGAAGTCTCTCTTTTTTTCTTGTGTGGTCCTCTTTACCGTGCTTGTTATAGTGAGTTTTATGGTAGACAAATGGCAAAGTTCCCCTCCCACTCGGCCCGGTGGTCTGCGTTAAAAAAATAAACTCATAGCTAATGCCCTGCAATGCAGGGCTTTTTTTTCTGATGTTACTTTGGTACAGTTATCCTATGCTACAGACTAAACTTAAGCAGATAATTACTCAAGTTATCTATGCCGAATACGGCGATATTGCGCTACCGAATTTTTCTGTTGAAGTGCCGGAGGTGGGCGAATTCGGCGATTACGCATGCAATGTCGCCATGATACTTGCGCGCATCTTTAAGAAAAATCCTATGGAAATTGCCCGCGCGCTTGCGGCACGGATAGAAAAAGATGCGTTTGATTTCATTGAGAAAATTGATATTGCGCTACCCGGCTTTCTTAATATGTTTGTAAAAAATTCCGTGGCGCTGGCGGTGGCCGATGATGCGCTCAAGCGTCCGGGCGCATGGGGCAAAAGCCAGGAAGGAAGGGATAAAACCGTTGTCATTGATTATTTTCAGCTTAATATCGCCAAGCGGCCCCATGTTGGGCATCTGCGTTCTGCGGTCATTGGCGATGCCTTAAAACGTATTCTCCATGCGCGCGGATACCGTACGATTGCCGATACCCATGTAGGCGATTGGGGGACGCAGTTTGGGATTTTGATGTGGGCATGGAAAAATTTAGTAAGAGAAGAGGATAGGATTGTATACAGAGAGCATGCTTTTGAAAATCTTGAAAAACTTTATCAGGCCGCAAATCTTCACATGTTACAAAAGCCGGAATTTCGTGAATTTGCCAAAGCGGAATTTGCAAAATTAGAACAAGGAGATGCAGAAAATCGGGCAATATGGCAATGGATGGTAGATGCTTCTATGAAAGAATTAAAAACAAGCGCGTCCCGGCTCGGGCTTTTGCATTTTGACGATCCTCGCGGCGAAAGTTTTTATGAAGACATGATGCGGCCGATTGTGGAATCGGCCTTGCAAAAAGGTATCGCGAAAAGAACCGACGACAACGCGGTGATCGTGGATTTAACGGAGGAGAATTTAGACGAAGCGGTTTTGATAAAATCCGATGGCGCGACCACGTATTTACTGCGCGATCTTGCGACGATTCAATATAGAAAAGAAACATACAATTTTTGGAAAAATCTCTATGTGGTGGACAATCGCCAATCGCATCATTTTCGTCAACTTTTTCGCGTGGCGGAATTGCTTGGATTTGAAGGGGTGGGAGACAGCGAGCATG
>CAYHZE010000126.1:0-2412 GCA_964361015.1 uncultured Candidatus Saccharibacteria bacterium
TCAAGCACATGCTTGCGGGAATCAAAATGAAATCCCTCAATTTTTGTTTGCGCTGCCTCAATGGCACGCGATACCATTTTGTGTTCAATCGCTTGATCTTCGGGAATCCCCAACCGCTCCATCATGTTCTTTACTTGCGTTGCGGCAAACACGCGCATGAGATCATCTTCAAACGAAACAAAAAATTGTGAAGATCCTGAATCCCCCTGTCTGCCTGCTCGCCCTCGAAGCTGATTATCAATGCGCCGCGCTTCGTGCCGCTCGGTACCAATGACATGCAAGCCGCCCATCTCGCGCACCTGATTTGCCTCACGTTCAATCTCTGAATCACGTTCGGATGCATTGTGCGGACGTTCCGAAGGCGCCACGGGATTTCCACCAAGCAAAATATCAACTCCGCGGCCTGCCATGTTGGTCGCGACCGTTACTGCGCCTTTGCGACCGGCTTGCGCGATAATAAGCGCCTCTTGCTCATGATTTTTTGCGTTCAAAAGTTGGTGCGCCACTCCCTCTATTTGCAACATCTTGGAAAGCAATTCATTTTTTTCAATGGAAACAGTGCCGATAAGCACCGGCTGTCCGGCGGCGTGGCGTTTTTTGACCTCTGCGGCAACTGCTTTTAATTTCCCCCGCTCGGTGCGAAATATCAAATCAGACGCATCTTGACGAATCATCACGCGATGCGTGGGAATGGAAACAACTTCCAAATTATAAACCTTATGGAATTCTTCGGCGCTCGTTTCCGCCGTCCCCGTCATGCCGGCAAGTTTGCCGTAGAGTCTAAAATAATTTTGAAACGTAATAGTCGCAAGCGTGCGCGATTCGCGCTCAATTTTTACCCCTTCTTTTGCCTCAACTGCCTGATGCAATCCTTCTGACCACCGTCTTCCGGGCATCAAACGGCCGGTAAATTCATCCACAATAATCACTTGCCCGTCTTTAACCACATAATGTTTATCGCGTTGAAAAAGCGTTTGACTACGAAGCGCTGATTCAAGATGGCGCACGAACCGCATGCCTTTTTCTTCATAGATATTTCCTATGTTCAGTATCTTTTCAACTTTGTTTATTCCTTCTTCAGTAATGGATACCGTACGCAATTTTTCGTCAATGTTATAATCTTCGGTTTCTTTTAATTGCGGCATGATACGCGCAAATACCTGATATAATTCGCCCGACTCTTCATCGGGAACAGAAATAATAAGCGGTGTGCGCGCCTCATCAATTAAAATAGAATCAATCTCATCTACGATTGCATAGTGATGTTCCCTTTGGCGAAGTTCGCTTGGCAACTGCTCAAGATTATCGCGCAGATAATCAAAACCAAATTCGTTATTCGTGCCATACGTAATATCCGCGTTGTATGCTTCCGTGCGTGTGCACGGTCGAAAATGGCTTAAGCGGCTATCGCCATGCTGATGAGAATCCGTATACTCTGGATCATAGATGCCGGAAAATTCATGCGTAATCACGCCCACGCTTGTACCAAGCAAATGATATACCGGCCCCATCCACCCCGCGCCCACGCGCGAAAGATAATCATTGGGAGTTACTAAATGCGCGCCCTTCTCTTCAAGCGAGTTGAGGTATAATGGAAGGGTGGCAACAAGCGTTTTCCCTTCTCCTGTTTTCATTTCAGCAATTTTTCCCTGATGGAGCACAATCCCTCCCATCAATTGCACATCAAAATGCCGCTGACCCAATGCTCTGCGCGCGGCTTCACGTACAGCGGCAAACGCATCCGGTAATATATCATCCATTGTCTCGCCGTCTACAAGCCGTTTCTTAAATGTTTCCGTCATCAATGCAAGCTCTTCGTTTGAAAGATTTTTTATATCTTCTTCAAGGCCATTGATTGTCGCTACCAACGTGTAAAACGGCGCCAAATGACGCTCGGGATTGGTAAATAAATTGGTGAGAAATGACATAATAGTATGCTCTATTATAGGGAAATTTTTGAAAAAAGAAAAGAGGCGGATGTATATTGATATCCGCCCGATTTAAAAAACACATTACTAGATGGAGATGTCCTTGCGGCGAGATTTGCTGACTTTTTTGATTGAGACAAGGATCATTACAGCGATCAAGAGGAACAGTGCTGTCCCCAGTACTGCGCCAGTAAGTTCAACCCAAAAAAATGAAGTAGGAAACAGATACCATTCTATGAATAAGGGCAATCGCCACAAGCCAAGAAACCATATACTGAACGCTTCCATCCAAAGCAATAGCCAACCAAACCACTGCGAGCGAATCAACTCATCCATGCGTTCTCTCCTGTTGTCAAGATACTAAACACTTTGAATAATGACATTTTTTATAAGTTTCGTAAATGAATCCTCCCCGTAGCAGAGCTGCGGGGTATCAATCCCCCTTCTGTCATTCCTGCGGAAGCAGGAATCCAGACCCGAGGAC
>CAYHZE010000127.1:0-2357 GCA_964361015.1 uncultured Candidatus Saccharibacteria bacterium
CAAATACCAAAGGAACGCACGGCGTATCATGGCGCGAAGCCGCCTATATACGCGCGCTTGGGCGGGTTGCGGGGGCGATGAAATAGGGATATGATGATATTAAATAAGGTCCAAGGTTTTTTGTTTCTGGTTATCTATAGCTATAAAATTATAAAAATTTATGAAAGATAGAATAAAAAATGAAAACTTTAAAATTGATAAGCTCTATCGTCTTATTACTGAGCATCGAACGAATTACAGTGATGATTTATTAGAATCTATTGATTTCATTATGAAGATGAAAGAGGAAAATAAGGTTGATGATAATGAGATGGGTTTATTACTAAGACTTGTCTTACTAAAAGAAACAAAGAAAGAAATTCAAGGATTAAACAAATGGGTTGATGCATTAGGCGAGAGTAAGAATCAGTACTCTGTCTTGTTTAATATTGCTTCTAAAGAAAGAAAATATACCTGAAGAAACAGAAATAGTACAACAAGAACCGAGAGGAACTTTGGTTTCAGAAAAGGAGACTTCTCTTTCAATAATAATGCAAAAGATTTTGGGAGAAAATTCTTTTGTTCCTACGGAAAAACAAGTTGATGAGATATTATTACAACGTGGCAAAGTATATGACTATATCCATGAGGATAAAACAATAGATTCTTATGATACAAAATTTTATTTTGTAGGAGCATTAATTGGTTCATTGGTCGTTACTATCCTTGTTTTATTTTTTGCAAAAGAATTTCTTACGCAAATCCTCTCTTTAATTATTGGAGCATTTGGCGGATACGGCATCGGAAAAGCACAAAAGAATTAGTTATCTAGGATAAAAAATGGTTATTGAGAATATTATATGGTAACAATCGCAATCAACGGATTTGGCCGTATTGGCCGGTCATTTTTTCGGGAAGCGTTTGGCTTGCCGGAATTTAATATAGTCGCAATCAATGATCTTACCGATACGGCAACACTTACGTATCTTTTGAAATATGATTCCGTGTATCGGAAATACGGGAAACAGGTGGAGTCGGGTGAAGGCGTATTGCGCGTTGACGGCAAAGAAATAAAAGTATTTGCCGAAAAGGACCCAGGGAAATTGCCATGGAAAGATTTGGGAATTGATATTGTTATTGAGGCAACCGGATTTTTTGCAGATGGGGGAAAAGCGTCCGCGCATCTCACCGCTGGCGCAAAGCGCGTGGTGATTACCGCGCCGGCAAAAGGAGATGTGACTACTGCGTTGATCGGTGTGAACGATGATCGATTTGCAGATGCCAAACCGATTACATGCAACGCATCCTGCACCACCAATTCAGTGGCGCCGGTTATGGCAATTTTGCATGAATCTTATGGAATTCAAAAAGCAAGCATGACGACGGTGCATTCCTATACAGCAACACAGAAAGTCGTAGACGGGCCGGATGCAAAAGATTTGCGGCGCGGAAGGGCCGCGGCGGCCAATATAGTCCCTTCAAGTACGGGTGCGGCTGAAGCGGTGATTCAAGTGATTCCGGAATTAAAAGGAAAATTCGATGCCGTATCTGTGCGCGTACCCTCGATCACGGGGTCATTGAGCGTGATCACCGCGCTTGTAAACAAGCCGACAACCGTAGAGGAATTGAATGCGCTTTTTATGAACGCCCAAAAATCTCCACGTTGGTCAAAAATTTTGCATGTGACCAAAGACGAAATTGTTTCATCGGATATTATCGGCGAGCCGTATGGAGCAATCGTTGATTCATTGCTTACCAAAGTGACAGACGGCAATCTCGTGACGGTTTTTTCCTGGTATGACAATGAATACGGATATACGGCAATGTTGGTGGAGCATATGAAGAGAATTATGCAGGTCATGTAATAAATTGAGAGTATGTTCAGAAACTCCATATATAAAAAAAGCCGTAAGGCTTTTTTGTTATGAAGAAGAGGGATAAATCAGGCAGGCATCTTCTCCTGTTTTAAGATACATGCACTCTTCCTTTATTCTCGTTGCGATCACTGCAAGTTTGGACATAAGAAGTCCCATGGATATTTCATAGCGGTCTTTACCGATAAAAGATACCTCGTATTGATAGCACTGGTGGTACACAGCGCTCTTTTTATCTTTGCTTCTATAAATCCCGAAAAGCGGGATGAGTGTAGTGGTAAATACGCCACAATACACTAAGAGAAAGTCGTGAAGTTCCTCTTTAATGGTGAGGGATCCCATGTATTGCCAGTTCAGTTTATCTGCAGGAATAAAAAATATAGCCTCCGGACGACCAAGACGTTCAATATGGTAGTTTGGCATCATTATTTTCCTACAAAAATAGTATGATGAGACTGTAGAAGAATGCCCAGAAGTTGTCATTGCGAGGAGCAGTAGCGACGA
>CAYHZE010000128.1:0-2351 GCA_964361015.1 uncultured Candidatus Saccharibacteria bacterium
GCCAGAAATCTGAAAATTTCGCTACGAAAATATTTACGCAGTAGGTCTGGTGAAAAATGATATGAAACCAAAAGAACGAAGATCTCGTCCAGGGGAAGTGCGTGAAAAATCTGAATATGATCAGAAAGTATTGGATTTGCGCAGAACAGCCCGCGTAGTAGCAGGGGGACGCCGTTTTAGTTTTCGTGCAACGGTGATTGTGGGAAATCGTATGGGCAAGGTAGGTATGGGACTTGGGAAAGGGCCTGATGTTGCGTCTGCCGTGGAAAAAGCTGTTTTTCAAGCAAAGAAAAATGTTATTATAGTTCCTCTCACGGAGAATAAGACAATTCCCCATGAGATATCGGCAAAATATAAAGCAGCAAAAATTATACTTAAACCCGCGCGCCAGGGGCATGGATTGATTACCGGGGGACCGATTCGCGTGATTGCGGATTTGGCAGGAATTAAAAATTTAACCGCAAAAATTTTAGGCCGTACCGTCAATAAAGTCAACAATGCAGCCGCAACCATTCGAGCATTGCGGAGTATGAAGATATAGTACCGATATGCAAATTCATCAACTTACAAAAAATAAAAAAACAATGCGCCGCGCCCGGCGTATTGGCCGCGGAGGCAAACGAGGCACCTATTCAGGCAAAGGCATTAAAGGTCAGAAGTCGCGCGCCGGCGCTAAGATAAGGCCGGCGGAACGCGAGATTTTGAAAAAAATTCCCAAACTCCGCGGGTATCGCTTCAAATCATTTCGGCTGCAGCCGGCAACGGTTACTGTTATGGACATTGAAAAGAAATTTAATGACGGAGATACGATTACTCCCGAACGCCTGTTGGCCGTCAAATTGATTACGCGCCAGCGCGGCAGAACACCGAACCGAGTAAAAATTTTAGGAAAAGGAAAATTGACAAAGAAATTTGTTTTCAAGGATATATTATTTTCTAAGGGAGTTGGGAAAGCAGTCGCCAGTTTATAGTAATTTTTTTTATTTTCCCATAACCTATTCACTGATTAAGCATCTATGTTCAAAAAACTTTCATTACTCTTCACTATGCCGGACTTGCGCAAGAAAGTTTTTTTTATTTTGGCAATGCTGATCCTTTTTCGTGTTGCCGCCACTATTCCCATTCCGGGAGTGGATAGCGCGCGACTGCACTCCTTTCTTTCTGATAATCAATTCTTTGGGCTGTTTAATATTTTTTCAGGCGGCGTGCTCGACAATCTTTCAGTGGTGATGCTTGGCGTAGGGCCGTATATTACCGCTTCCATTATTATGCAGCTTCTTACCATGATTGTGCCGCGCTTGAAAGAAATGTACCAAGAAGAGGGAGAAGCGGGAAGGGCCCGTTTTAATCAATATTCTCGTTACTTGGCATTTCCTCTCGCAATACTTCAGGCATACGGCCTTTTGATTCTTTTGATGCGCCAGCAGGTTATTCCGAATTTGACCCCGTTTGGCTATGCGAGCAATATCATTATTGTAACCGCAGGGACATTTTTTTTGATGTGGCTGGGCGAGCTGATTACGGAAAAAGGAATCGGCAATGGCATCTCGCTTATGATTTTTGCTGGCATTGTGACAGGTCTTCCGGGCTATGTTCAGCAGACATGGTTTGCATTAACTGCAGATCAGATTCCGACATATCTTGCTTTTATTATATTGAGCGTTGTCGTGATTGCGGGAGTAATTATAATCTCCGAAGGTCAGCGTAATATTCCGGTATCGTACGCAAAGCGGATACGGGGTATGAAAATGTATGGAGGTGTTTCCACTCACTTGCCTCTGCGCGTCAATCAAGCCGGTGTCATTCCGATTATTTTTTCGGTATCCATTATTCTTTTTCCTGGCCTTATCGGCAATTTTCTTGCAGGCGTTCCCAATCACTACGCGCAAAGCGTTTCTTATTTTTTGATTCATTTGTTTGATAACCAGTGGATTTACGGCATTGGTTATTTTTTTCTTGTGTTTGTGTTTACTTATTTTTATACTGCCGTCACGTTTGATCCCCAGCAGATTGCCGATAACATTCAGAAGCAAGGAGGATTTATCCTTGGTATCCGTCCGGGTGCCCCCACTGCCAACTATCTTTCCCGCATTATTAACCGCATCACGCTTGCCGGCGGACTATTTCTCGGCGCGATCGCGGTTCTTCCCATTGTTATTCCCCGCATCTTCGGCATTCCCGCATTAACGCTCGGGGGGACCGCGCTCCTCATTGTCGTATCCGTGGTTCTAGAAACCATGAAGCAGATCGAAGCGCAGATCGTGATGAGGGAGTATGACAATTTTTAATGATGCATTTTTTATTTGAGAGGTTTTGAGTACTTGTTTATAATGAGAAAATTAAAATAAATT
>CAYHZE010000129.1:0-2324 GCA_964361015.1 uncultured Candidatus Saccharibacteria bacterium
GTCGCTACTGCTCCTCGCAATGACAACTTCTGGGCATTCTTCTACAGTCTCATATTAGTATCGCATATCAGTAAAGCCCCAATTCTCCCAATTTCTCCGCGAGCATATCCATATTTTTTTCCGCTTCACTCTTATAACGTATCCATTGCTCCTCATCCCAGACCTCCAAACGATCATTGACCCCGACAATAGTCACGCGTTGCTTGAGACCTGCATAATTTTTTAAATAATCCGGTAAGAGCACGCGTCCCAATTGATCAAGATCAACCTCCATTGCGCCGGAAAACATAAGGCGCGAAAAACTTCGTGTATCGCCCTGCCCCATTGAAAGCTGGCCCAATTTATCAGTCACCTTTTGCCATTGTTCAACCGGATACAAAAATAAACAGCTATTCGGGCCTCGAGTAATAATCGCGCGATCGCCAAATACTTTACGCAATTTTGCAGGAATGGCAAGTCGTTTTTTGGGATCAATGGTGTGGTTATATTCGCCAATGAGCATATTTGACTTCTTATTCCCCTTCTATTCTAGGAGGGGTTAGGGGTGGTATTCCCCTCCTCGTCCCACCCATGCTAGGGAAAGAATAAAAGGTATAAGATATAGGAGTTATCCCCAAAAGTGATAAGTTATCCACAATCTTATACACTTTCCCCCACTTCATAGATAATATACACCACCTCTGTACATATATCAATATATTTATAACACTATGCAGTACAATGAAAAAGTGGCTTATAAAGCCACTTTAATAATATAATTGAGAAAATAATCCCCTTGTTATCCACAGAATGGTTATCGTGGAATAGGAATCTGATATCTACCGGTAAAACATGAGATACAAAAATCTTCTTCACTAAGCTTCGGATAATCGGGAATAATGGAAGGTGTTTCAATAACAGCCCGAATCGTTGAAGCAATACTCAAATACCCCAAATAATCGGCGCCAATTTCTTTTCGTATCTCTTCCACATTCCCCTTGTGGTCAGCCGCGATCAAACGCCGATAAGACGGAGCCGTAGGAACGCCAAAATGACAAATAGCAATCGGAGGTGGAGAGCTCACAAGCATATTAACTCTTTTTGCTCCGTTTTGCCTTAATAAGGCAATAATCTTTTTTGCCGTATCTCCTTCAACAATCGAATCATCATGAGCATCAACGATCTTTCCATCAACAATTTCGCGCACTACATCATGTTTTATGCGATGCTTTTCTTTACGCTCCGCAATGGGGCCAATAAACAGGCGACCTGTATAATGCGAACGAATAATCCCGGCTTCTTGCGGAATACCTGATGCCCGCGCATATCCGCGGGCTGCCGGTAAACCTGAATCCGGAACACCAATCACCACATCCGCATCAACCGGATGTTCCTTATAAAGCTCCATGCCCATGCGTTCACGCACTATCTGTACGGTTCTTCCCAAAAAAATAGTTGCCGGATGTAGAAGATAAATCATTTCAAACAAACAAAACATGAGACGAAGCGGCATTTCATCGGGAATTCTTCTAATGGACATGCGAGAAAGATGAAGAGGATTTCTCGTAATGGTAACAATTTCTCCCGGATGCACTTCATCAATATACCGTCCGCCCAATGGGTTAAAAGCCACGGTCTCGGAACTCACCATCAATGCATTGCCATTGACTCCAAGCACAAGCGGCCGATTACCTGTGATATCGCGCACGGCATATATCTTGTCGTCATAGAGAATCACTAATGAATACGTACCTTTCAGAATTGAACATGCATATTGCAACGCTTCTTCAAACGTATCTTTTCCGGAAGAAGAAATAAGCGCTACGATGAGTTTTGTATCTGTCGTAACATCCGGTTGGTAAGTAGAAAACTGTTTCTCAAGTCCATCTTCATTGTTGATTTGACCATTATGTCCTATATAAAACTTTTTTCCCCGAAACACACCGCACAGAGGGTGTGCATTGGCAAGGTTCATATCCCCTACCGTAGTCCAACGGACATGGCCAATACCAACTGAACCCTTCATACCTTCAAGTACCTGCTTCGTGAATACATTAGCAACTTCACCCAAGCCACGCCGAAGATATGTTTTTCCATCATCCGATGTTACCGCGCCTGTCATATCATGGGCGCGATGCTGAAGCTTAATAAGGCCTGCGTAGAGTTCATCAGCTACAGATCCATGTTCTCGCACAATGCCTATCACGCCACACATTCAAGCCTCCTTATCAAAGAACGCACACTCATAATTATTTTTTACCATGTGTATATCATAAAAACAATAACCAATGGGTGAATTCGCACTCTAAAAACAACAAAGTTTGCAGGCTAATTGCAACACCCTT
>CAYHZE010000130.1:0-2259 GCA_964361015.1 uncultured Candidatus Saccharibacteria bacterium
ACTTTTTGATGTCGGTGGCACAAAGATAAGAGTGGCGGTTGCCGATGATCGCGGGATCAAAGGTGAGGCGGTAATTATTCCCACGCCAACGGATTTTGATCAATGTCTGGCACAGATTGTGGATACTGCCCGATCTCTCGCGCAAGGGGGAAAAATAACTCGGGTGGTGGGCGGCCTTGCCGGCGCGTTGGATCGCGGCCATACTATGCTTGTTGCCGGATCAAATATCTCGTCGTGGGTCGGCAAGCCGGTAAAGAAGTTGTTGGAAGAAGCGCTTCACGCGCCCGTGTTTCTTGAAAATGATGCGGCCCTTGCCGGACTCGGCGAGGCAATCATTGGAGCGGGAAAAGATTATGCTATCGTAGGATACATGACAATAAGTACAGGCGTGGGCGGGGCGAGGATTACGAATAAGACCATTGATGCCCATGTGTTCGGATTTGAGCCGGGATATCAAATCGTTGATGCGGATGGATCTTTGTGTACGCGATGCACGAAGCGCAATCTTATGGCGCATATTTCGGGCCGAGGCATTGAAGATCATTACGGCAAGAAGCCCGAAGACATTCATGATAAAAATGTTTGGGAAGGTATCGCCTCCGCTCTTGGCGTGGGTCTTACCAATACCATTTTACACTGGTCGCCAGATATCATGGTGCTCGGGGGATCGGTCATGAAAGATATCTCCATTGAGCGCGTGCGCGAGGTGGTGCGGGAGTTTTTACATGTGTATCCGGAAATTCCCGCGATTGAGCGGGCGCAGTTGGGTGATATGGGCGGCCTGATAGGAGCATGGGAAATTGCTAAACACTAGGCAAGATCAACATCGTCCGGTTTTGCAACGGGATTAAGGCGCGAATATATCCGTATCTTTATTAAGAACAACAAGAAAGGGGAATGGCATGGTACCAAGCCGCGTTCTTGAACTTTTTGACCTTTTTGGAGTGATTATTCGTAATGATCATTTTGTCTATACATCAGAAGTAGATGGGGTTGAAATGCACGGCCCAACATATGTAAATAAGGATGCGCTTTATCCTTATACAAATGAAATATCTAAGTTATGCCGCGAACTTGCAATCAGGTCTCTCTATTATATGGGAGGAAAAAACATTGATTGCGTAGTGGGACCGGAAAAAGGGGGAATAATTCTTTCTCAATGGGTTGGATATTTTCTCACACAGTTGACAGATAAAATTGTTTTAAGCGTGTTTGCGGAAAAAACCCAAAATGCGGCGGGAGATAGGTTTTTTGTATTTAATCGTGGATATGGCAATCTGGTAAAAGATAAAAATGTTCTTATCGTTGAGGACGTGATTCACACCGGCGAGTCAGTAAGAAAAGTTGCGGATCTTGTACGGCAATATGGGGGCAATGTGTGCGGCGTGGGGTCATTGTGCAACCGCGGCGGTAAGGCTGCGGCCCATATTGGCGTGCCGTACCTTTTCTCAATGTTAAATATATCAATGCAATCATGGAGTGCGCAACACTGTCCGCTGTGTGCTGATAACATTCTGATCAATACGAAATTCGGAAAAGGCAAGGAATGTCCTGCGCCCGATTGCAGATGATGCTCTTGATAATAATAGACCGCAGTATGTACTGCGGTTTTTTTTATAGTTTTGTCTATTCCCCTTCTTATGCGAAAGCGAGATTAAGGGTGGTAGTGGGGAGTAACTCCCCTTTTCACTTCCTTATATTCTAATTCCATGGGGTAGGTGAATTGGACATGTACATTCTCGTAACCGTGAACTCAGAAACTCCTGAATGTCATTGCGAGGAGTCCCGCTTGGCAGGACGACGAAGCAATCTCAGCCTTAAAATTATAGATTGCTTCGTCGGAAGCCTCCTCGCAATGACATGGTAGGGGAAGTTTCTCTGGTTCACGGTCTCCGAGGTTTATTGACTAATTATTCAAAGTGTGTATAATATATCTAGAAGTTCGTTCGCCAAACTACTGCGGAAATTAGCAAAGACCTGCTGATCAAATATTGTTCTACTGCAATGTCCAGATTTCGGTTACGATTTTGCAAAAATTATTCAACATATAGGCCGTATATGCTTCATAATTTTTGCCTCGTCTTACTCGAAATCTGAACATCTCGCTACGAATATATTTAATCAGTAGGTCTCAAGTTAAAAGAACCTTAACAATCACTACTAGAAATCAGGAAAATAAAGATGAGTATCAGTCAATTCGGCATTGGTGAATTCGCACTCTAAAAACAACAAAGTTTGCAGGCTAATTGCAACACCCTT
>CAYHZE010000131.1:0-2243 GCA_964361015.1 uncultured Candidatus Saccharibacteria bacterium
TCCGCGCCATCGATTTTTGAAAAGGTGAGTGTTGCAATTAGAGTGCAAATTCAAGGTCTTGTAACTCCTCACACCTCTGTCATTCCCAGCGTATGCGGGAATCCACGTTTTCTTCAAAAATAAAAATAAGGGTCTGGACAAAAAAGAGTGAAGATAAAGAGAAAAGTGGGGGGTGGGGGGTTACAAAAATAACCCTTGATTTTTTCTTATTTATCTGGTATTATTTGTCCATATAAGCAATACGATGATCACCTTTCCCTATCCAATAAAAAAATTATCCCGACACAATGTAAGAAAGGAGCATGCCAATGGAGCAGTGGCAACAAGAGCTTGATGAATATCTTGCATCTTATGGCGCCGTATTTAGTGAAGAAGCGACCAAACGTAAATTCAAAGAAGAGATAAGAAGCTATATGGCTACAAACTCACTCCCCTTCTTATCAACAATATTACTTAAGGACGGAATAGAATCGTTTTTACTGCGCATGGGATCGCTTATTGTATTGCCGGGATTTTTTTTATTGATCTTCTCCAAAAATCCATTATTTCCGCAATATCCGTCTCGCATGTATCTCTTAATTTGTTCCGTGATTATTTGCATGCCGGGACTCTGGATGTGGTGGTATCGCTTGATGCCGCAAGAAAAAAGAATGGATCGAATACTCGCACTTTTACAGAAAAAATAAATCCACGATGGCATCCTTGCCAAAAAAGATGAATCTCCAATCAGCAAGCTGGTCGGTATCAGAGGAAATCTCTCGACTTGCTTTGCTCACTCGAAGAGTATATTATTCGCGCTTGTTTCGCGCTTGTCAAGAACCCATCCAGAATACCCGACCAGCAAACTTGTTGGAATGAGCAAGCTAAAATCCCCGCATTCGTATTGCGGGGATTTTTTAATTTGCTTAATTATTTAATAATTTTTTTGCAATATTCCAATAGCGCGCATCGTGTTTTTCTTCGCGCAGATAATACCACCACTCCGCGCCCCAAAGATAATATTCGTCAAAACCGGTTTTGCGGGCAAACTGAATCGTATCCTCAAAATACGCTGGACTAAAGAGTTCAATCTGCTGACGGTAAGGCAGAAGCGGAATTTCAACATGTCCCCATGGTTCTGCCTGCAATTCAACAACAATAAATTTTTTATCCCTGTATCCGGTCAGCCATCGGATACTTTTTTGTTTCAGACGGAAAAAACTTGAATCAAACGGATAATATACAGTGTCGGTCAGCCAATCGATTGAGGGTATATGCACTTTACGATACATGGTACTTCCGAATATATCTCCTGCCCCTACCGCCTTATACCAACGTCCGAATTCTCCCCCGTCAGTTATTATAATCTGCCGCGTCGGATCAATCTGGCGCACAAGTGCGATTTCTTTTTCGAGAAAATCGGATACGCGAGACGGACACTCTTTGCCAAAACGTAAAAACGGTTCATTTTCCACTTGCCAGATTTTGATATTCGGATTGTCGCGATAGCGCGTAATTATTGCCGACATATACGCCCGCAATGCAACCTCGCGCGTTTCCGGCGAATGTTCACGCGCCCAGTCGGGCAGATGACATTCCGGCCAACGCGGAGCTTTTAGACCCAACGCGAACATAACCTCAATGGATTTTCCGCGAAGTTGTTCCAAAAGCCAGTCCGTCTCGGAAAAATCATAGCTTCCTTCGGTAAGCTCAACGTGATCCCAATAAGAGATGAGTCGGATTTTCTTCGGATGCAGATCATTAATAATCGCGTTAAAATTATCCTGCCAATCCACGCCAAGCGCACGGCTGAATTTTCCGGAAAAGGTGACACCCCATGTGATAGCGCGATTGGCGTCATAGGGAATATTGCGAGCATACTCAATTAAACCGAGCCATCCGATCCCAAACATGATAAGGATAGTGGCAGAAATTTTTAACCGCAATTCTTTCCCGCGAGATCGTTCTCGTAGCATAAGCCAACTTGCAACAAATATAATGACGTAGCGAAAACTTTGAGTTGACTGTACGAGCGCGGGATGCGAGAGAAAGATGGCGGCATTGAGAAGTACGGAACCCGAAGATGCCCAGATGCGATTAGCAAGATACCACATGCGATTTATTCCCGTTATCCCGATACTTGCGCGAAGTATTCTCTTGCGCAACGCCGGCAATGCCAACAGAAATATCGCGCCAAGCACTTCTCCCATTTTTGCCCAAAAAAATCCTGTTATAAAATTCGTATGCTCAAATACTATTTTTTG
>CAYHZE010000132.1:0-2181 GCA_964361015.1 uncultured Candidatus Saccharibacteria bacterium
AGGGGGATTATCAAGTTGGTTTGGTCAAGCGGGGGGAAAAATATTTTACATGCGCGTTCTATACGTGCCGGAGTAGCTCAGTGGCAGAGCAACGGTTTTGTAAACCGTGGGTCGCGAGTTCGACTCTCGCCTCCGGCTTTGGAAGGTGGCGAGTCATCAAAAAATAATACGCGGAGGTGGTAGAGCGGTCAATTACACGACGCTGTAAACGTCGCGCCTTCGGGCTACGGGGGTTCGAATCCCTCCCTCCGCACCAAAACCACAAAAGAGAACATAATCATGCTCTCTTTTGTGGTTTTGATTGACTTGTGTTTTGGCGTTTGTGTGTATATGATTTCTTTATGAGGGAGTATGGGGTTCTTAGGTTAATGTAATCGGTTCCTTGAAAAGGAAAAAATAATGGTACATGCGAGTTGGCAATGGCTTGGTCAGGATCATATTACCTACGCGGTGTGGAATATTGAATCGTGGCGAACGCTCTACGTGGATTATTTTGGTTTTCATGAAATCCATCACACGCCCGATGCCTCCCCTGATGGAACTTCCAGTATGGAACTATACGGACTTGAGTCGGGTCATTCGCGGATTGCATTGGTAAGTCCCATCAATCGCGTCTCAATATCTCATCTTTATTATTTTCTTTGCAAGCACGGCGATCATAGCGTACAGCATGTTGCTTACGCCATAGAAAATCTGGAAGCATTTGTGCGGGAAATGAAAGTAAAAGGATTTAATTTCTTAGGCAATATAAAATATCGAATTGATTCATTCGGGCAGGTCAAGCAGATATTTGCCAAGAGATTCGATCCATCGCTTACCGCCGCCGAAGGGCCATTTTATGAATTCGTTGAGCGGCCCACACAAACAGAAATTGGTTTTGAGGATTTTTTTTCAAGCGTAACGGCGGGAGAACTCTACGGCGATGTTGAGAGAGAAATTGCAGGTGATGATGGAGAGCCTTTTAAGGTGCTATGATGTGGGCAAGAGAGAGACTGCTATGGTCAAAAAACTGCTATTTTCATCGGATGCTTTAATACCTTTTATCGCGCCTTAGGCAAAGAGGGGAGAATGGGAATATGCACTTGCGTGGGATTGACTTCGGTCACGTCATGAATGCGTCAGGCGCGAGAAATTTTTTTGGCCAAGGATATTGGTTTCATCCTTGGTTGCGACCATTTGGATTGTCCTTTAAAAACTCAACATTTGTGGCAAAGACAACTCCGCTTGATCCCCGTAAAGGCTATATGACAACCAAGAATGATGACGGCATGACCCCGAAAAAATTATTTCCGGATTGTATTGTCGTTGATCACCTGAAGCAAACGGTACTGAATGCCGTCGGGCTTACCAGTCCGGGATTAAAGGCTCTTTTGAAGTATGGGTACTGGCAACGCATCCGACATCCCTTTTTGATTTCATTTGCTGCATTATCAGATTCTGTTGAATCGCGGTTAAATGAATACAAAGCGTTTGTAGCGCTCATAAAACCGCAGCTTCGATATTTTCGCGCTCCTGTGGGACTTGAAATTAATTTCGTATGTCCGAATAAAGATCATGTTTCTATGCCCACGGCTGAAGAAGTATGGGAGGCATTAAGCATACTTTCGGGTTTGGATATTCCGCTCGTTGCTAAAATGAACATACGTATATCGCACAAAGCGTGCCTAGAAATACAAAAACATAGGGCATGCGATGCGCTTTGCATGTCAAATACCATACGATGGGACGAACTGCCGCAGTTTATAGACAGGAATGCATGGTTTGGAACAACCATATCACCTCTTGAAAAATATGGAGGAGGCGGATTTTCAGGGGCGCCATTGTTTTCATTAGTCAGCGGATGGATTCGTGAGGCTCGCCGAAGTGGTTTTCATAAACCAATTATAGGGTGCGGGGGCATCATGTGTGGGCAAGATGCTCGCAATATGTTTGATACGATTTTTGATGCGGCTCTTGATGCAAACGTCGGCGCTATACAAATTGGTTCGGTTGCTATGTTGCGGCCGCATCGAGTAAGAAGTATTATCAGATATGCCAATGTGCATGCACAAACAAAAACGTCTCGCTAGCCAAGCGAGACGTTTTATTATTTCTGGCAGAGTATCTCGCAGTTCTGTTGCGGGCATCTTGAATTTGCACTCTAATTGCAACACTCACCTTTTCAAAAATCGGTGACGTGGA
>CAYHZE010000133.1:0-2159 GCA_964361015.1 uncultured Candidatus Saccharibacteria bacterium
ATTTTATGCACAGAACGCCAGTTACATCATCAAATATTAACTCTATCGGCTACGACCCGCAGTCGGCTACTTTAGAGGTGGAATTTACATCCGGGGATGTATACCAGTATTTTAGTGTCCCGGAACATCTGTATCGCGGTTTAATGAATGCGTCATCTACGGGGCAATTTTTAAATGATTACATCAGGAATAGTTATCGCTATCAAAAAGTGAATTGATTTTATGTTTAATCCGAAAACAGAAAAAATAAAGAGGGTTGCCGAAAAAAGCAAAAAAGCAGTTGAGCAGATTGAGGGTCTTTTTGGTTCATCGGCGAGAATTTATATCGATTACGCCAATGTAAGGCCGTGGAGTACAAAGCTTAATTGGCACATTGACCTCAAACGACTGAAGCAGTTTTTGGATTCTTTTGATACCGTAGAAGCAATAAACTTTTATGGTGGTTATGTGGAAGATGACGAGCAATCAGAGCAAGAAATAGCAGAAGTTGAAAATTTGAAATATATTGTTCGCACGAAACCGGTGAAGATTTTACGATTTTCAATTGATGTCTCAAGTATTTCCGCCGACTCAACCGCTTTATTAAAACAATTTATCCGTCAAGCGCTGTTGCGAAAGTATGAAGTATCAACCATAGAATATCTCAATGAGCGTTTCGCGGACATGAATAAGAAGGGTGAACTGATTATCGAAGATAGAAAGTGTAACTTTGATGTAGAGATTGGCAGCGATATGCTTATTGACTCTGAACGCAATAACGCGGAGGTTTTTATTTTGTGGAGCGGCGATAGCGATTTTTCTGATCCAATAAAGAAATTGTTGGAGGCGGGCAGAAAGGTAGTCATTTTTGCCACCGCAAGAAGGGTTTCAAAAGAACTTTCCGATTTGAGAGAAAAAGGCCTTGTGATATTTGATATTCAGAAAATTAGGAATTTTATCTGTTGGAATAAGGAAATACAAAGCAAAGGGGACCCCAGTTAAGGGGCCCCCAAGCAGTAAAGTTAGTGTCCTTTCGAACATTGTTATTATAGCAAATCAAAATGGGAAAAGTCAATAGTTTTCCACAGCGGTAAATCTATCTTATTAATCTGCCACAATTCGCTATATCTGGTATAGCGGATTTGCGTATATAATCGGATACAATCGTATATAGTTGATATATGAGATTGGCTACAATTGGACATATTTGGTATATCCAAAACATGGCAAAAGACGACAAAAACAAAAAATCTCCTGCGGATGATCAGTTTAGTTCCGATTTTTGGAAGGAACAAAGGAGAAAAACATTGATTGAGAGCACGGGGGCGTCCGTGCGGCTTTCTGGTTCAAAGATTACCAACGAAGAGGTGGAGAAAATTATTGAATCAAAAAATAAAAGCGGCAAGGAATATGCGCTCTCGTTTGTTGGGGAGGTTATTCAGAATCCTAAATATAAGGGTTGGGCGGCTGGCAGAATGGAAGTATTAAAACCTGACGAAGGTTCATATTCAGTAGACGAAGTACGATTTTTCACGCCTCGGAATGACGATTGGATGAAATTTGTTGACGAGTATGATTGCAAAGATGTAGATAAGACCGAGCTCGATAAGATTACAAAAATAATTAAGGAGAAATTTTATCAAGTGATCGAGTAAAAAATTATGGTTTTATCCTACACAAATGAAGTTGATTTGGCTTTTAAAGAACGAATGGTTTGGTGGTATGCAAAGATGAACAATGTAAAGAAGAAAATATGGGAGGACCCATGGCTTGATTTTATGTTGTGCTGGATGATGTTTGATGCTTATTTAACTGAAATTTCCCAATGTGACAGGGATCGCGACAAACTGAATTATTTTTATCAAAATAATTGCGACTTCAAAAATCGTCTCTTGAGCAGAGGAATTAGCGCGACCAAACTAAGAGAGCTTTCACCTATACAAGATATGAGGCCAAACTCGAACAATATGGTTCATTTGAATAATGAAAATGACCCCGAACAAGTTTTCAATTTTTTATACCAAATCAGGTGCAATCTTTTTCATGGCGCAAAAAATCTTAAGGATACGAGAGATTACGAACTGGTAAGTCATGGCGCGAAGTTTTTGCGTGCCGCGATAGATGATTGGATGAGAAGCGAATAAATTTATGGTCAAGGTCATTAAACAAAACGATAAAGA
>CAYHZE010000134.1:0-2152 GCA_964361015.1 uncultured Candidatus Saccharibacteria bacterium
AATGACTTCATTTCCTAACTGGCGGTGAAATTATATCCTTTGCGCGAACCTTTTTCGAGCGGAACTGACTGCGCACGCTCCGCGTGCGTGGTGGCTTTGACCGAAGAAGTACGCTCCACGCTCCCTGAATCCCGCCACGCGCGGAGTACCGCGCGTCCCGCCCTCTCGCCTTGCCGCTCCTCTCCATTCTGATTTTTTGCGGGGGGGGATTTGAAAAAAGGAATGGGGCGGCAAAGGCGAGGGGCGGCTTCTCTCTAAATCCATATGTATCATTATAGTGCAACATTGCCGCATAATGCAACAACTTGCTACAATGTGGATAATTCTATGCAAGAAATGAAGGTCAAAATTGGGAACCACAAATACACGCTAAACGACAATAGCAGCAAACTTGATCGCGCGAAGCGCGACGCAGGACAAAATGCGACTGATGAGCAAATTCTTGCCCATTACGACAAACTGGCAGGGCTAATCAAAGACGAAAATGGCAATAAAATTAAAAATGGACATTTTTGGAAAGTGGAAAGAAAACGTCTGGCTGATATGCCCGGCCAGTTAAAATTTAAGACCGACGACGAATTGAAAGAGATAATGCGGGACAGCATTGATAATCAATATGTACCATCGTCCATTTACCACAAGGCGAAACAAGAGCTAGAGTTTAGAAGCACGGCGAAGCCCGAAAAGAGAGACGATGAAATCGTAAAACTCTCGCCAGAGTTTTACGGAGTCGGTCTCAATCTCAAACCGTTGTGGCGAAAAATTAAATCGTGGTTACAGATATGACAGAAATATCCTCAAAATTGGGGCTTAACCTCAAGCGCATCAGAATAAAGAAAAAAATGTCGCAAGGAGATATATCAAGAGCGTTGGAAGTCCACAGAGCTTATATCAGCGGCATTGAAAGTGGTAAGCGTAATCCCACCATTGCGACAATCAAAAAATTGGCTGATGCGCTTGGTGTATCGGCTGATGAATTATTAAAGTAAGATATATCTATGGAAAAAAATTATATTGATAAGTTGGCATGGATTTACATAAAAGATAAGAAAATTTTGAGTACGCGCTCGCGTGGAAAGGATACCTATTACATCCCGGGCGGCAAGCGCGACGGACAAGAAACGGATCAAGAAGCTTTGATTCGCGAAATCAAGGAAGAATTGACCGTTGATATAATTCCCGAAACGATAAAACATGTTGGCACTTTTGAAGCTCAGGCGCACGGCAAGCCGGAAGGGACAGTAGTGCGAATGACCTGCTACTCTTCCGACTTTACTGGCGACATCAAACCTGCGGCAGAAATCGAGGAAGTCGTTTGGTTTACGCACAAGGACAAGGATAGAAGCTCGCCCGTGGACAAAATTATTTTTGATGACCTTGCAGAAAAGGGACTTATCGCATGAAATACGACACACTTATTTTTGACATGGACGGCGTTGTCATAGACAGCGAGATTCTGTTTGACAACGCCGACACGGAATTTTTTAGGCGGCATGGAGCGGTCTACAATCGCGAAGAAGTCGCCCTGCTTTTGACGGGTATGCACTTGCGCGAAGGCACTGCATTGCTGAAAGAAAAATATAATTTTCAAAACGATGTAGACGATTTGACCGCCGAGCGTCAATCTATGCTTGAGCAAGAATATCTAACGCATCTACGCTACATTACTGGTTTTGAAAATTTCCATGCCCGCGTTGTTGCCACCGGATTGAAAACTTGTATCGCGACTTCTTCTAACGACCATTTGCTCGGACTGGCGAGAAAAAGATTGGAGTTGGAGAAGAAGTTTGGAGAACATATTTATAAAGCGTCCGATGTCGGCAACGTATCGAAGCCCAACCCTGCTATTTATCTTTTCGCCGCTGAAAAAATGGGCACGGACCCGAGCAAATGTTTTGTCGTTGAGGACGCACCGAAAGGCATTCAGGCGGCGAAAAACGCGGGCATGTTTTGTATTGGAATCACTACCACTTTTGCCAAAGACCGATTGAACAATGCGGATATAGTGGTTGATTCGTATGATGAAGTTGATTTGAGTAAGATATTGGAGCAGTAGTATTTCAGGGAGCCATCCCCGCCGTTTTATAATGTTCCTCAAAAACGGCGGGGATGATGTGTGCGCACGGGAGGGTGGGGCAAACACATATAGATT
>CAYHZE010000135.1:0-2044 GCA_964361015.1 uncultured Candidatus Saccharibacteria bacterium
TGTTCATCTGTCACCCGGCTGACCGTTGCTTCGTGCATCACCGATACGTCGTCCTCATAAATCTGCATGGACGGATAGGTATCGGATTGTGCCTTATCGTCTAACAAAAGCGCATCGCACTGCACATGCGCCTTTGACCCATGCGCGCCTTTTGCTATTTTCAAAAGCCCCCGATAACTTGAACGCCCGCCTGCCATTGCAATTGATTTTGAAATAACACGCGAACTTGTATGCGGCGCGCCATGAATAATTTTAGCGCCCGTATCTTTCCATTGGCCGGCCGCGGCAGTTGCGATATTGAGGTGGCGCGCGCGAGCACCACGGCCAATTAACCACGAACAGGGATACAGCATCGTAGCTTTTGATCCAAGCGATCCGCCCACCCACTCAACTGATCCATCTTCCTCTACAATCGCGCGCTTGGTATTCAAGTTATATACATTCTTTGACCAATTTTGAATGGTCGTATATTTCACCGATGCTCCTTTTTTTACAAAAATTTCCACAACTGCCGAATGGAGTGAATCCGTGGAATACTTTGGCGCCGTACATGATTCAATATAATGCACCGACGACCCCTCCTCGGCAATAATTATCGTGTGCTCAAATTGTCCGGATTGCGGCGCGTTCATGCGAAAATAGGTTTGGAGCGGCATGTCTACGCGCACGCCTTTGGGCACATACACAAATGATCCTCCGCTCCATACTGCGCCATGAAGCGCGGCAAATTTATGATCGGCAATCGGCACACAGCGCGTCATAAAATATTCTTTCACGAGTTCCGGGTATTTTTTTGCCGCCGTATCCATGTCAGTAAAAATCACTCCCTTTTTCTCCCATACCTCGCGTAACTTTGCGTAAAATCCTTCGGATTCATATTGACCCACGAGTCCGGCCAACATATTCCGCTCTGCTTGTGGAATACCAAGTTTGTCATAAATAATTTTGATGTCGCTTGGCACCTCGTCCCAACTTGCAAATTGCCTGTCTTGCGGACGAATAAAAAATGAAATGTCATCAAAACGAAGGCCGGAGAGATCCACGCCCCATGTCGGCATTTGTTTTTGTAAAAAAATATCATAACTCTGCAGACGTTTCGCACGCATCCAATCAGGCTCCCCTTTTAAGGATGATATTTCTTCCACCACATGGCGATTCAATCCCTTTGGCGTACGCGCAACCCAACGCTCCGGGCTTGCCGTTTCCCATTCGTTTTGTGCTATTGCATGCGGAACTGTTGTATCTCTTTTCATGTCCTCAAAATCATAGAAAATATTTTCTGTCATGCTGAACGATAGCGAAGCATCTCATATCTACAAACTATGTTTAAGATCCTTCACTTTGTTCAGAATGACAAACTGATATTTTTTGACAAATTCTACTCACCGCGAACCTATCCTCATAACGATTCAAATCCATTCTTTTCCACAAATTCCATTAAATCCTTATCGCCTTGCTTCACGATCCGACCGCACTTCATTATATATACAGACTGCGGATTCACTGCCCGAATCATCATTGGCGAATGCGTAATCAAAAGAAGCGACCCTCCGCCTGCCACAAATCTCTGCAATTCCTCGCCCACGATCCGCGCTCCATCCACATCAAGCCCGGAATCAATCTCATCCATCACAGCAACGCGGGGATTAAATACCGACAACTGAAAAACTTCATTGCGTTTTTTTTCTCCACCGGAAAAACCTTCATTTACATTGCGATCAAGCACATGCGGCGGGAGTCCCGTGCGTTGCAATACCAACCCCATACGTTCTCTAAAGATTGCTTCCGAATCAAGCACAGTGCCTCCCGATGCAAGCACACTGCGCAAAAACGGCACCATGCCCACGCCGGTAAGTTCCACGGGACTCTGAAATCCAAGATATATTCCTTTTTTGGCGCGCTCTTCCGTTGGATCATTCGTAATATCAGTACCATAAAGTTTAATTGTGCCGGACATAACCCTCACCAAAGGACTTCCCATAATCGCTGCGGCAAACGTACTCTTGCCCGATCCATTTGGCCCCATAAGCACATGAACCTCTCC
>CAYHZE010000136.1:0-2027 GCA_964361015.1 uncultured Candidatus Saccharibacteria bacterium
TGACCCTGCTATAATCAAGCAGTTTATCTCCCATCCATACGCCCCGTTTTTCAATTGCAAAATGAAGCATACGCGGCGGCTGTTTGGCATAATACGCCAGCATGAGAAATGCAATCACCACGAAAGATACGAATAAATAACTATGCGTGGTAATGCCAAATACAATACCCGCAGTTGCCGCAGTCAATGGATATAAAAACCAATAGGGGCCCCGTATGCGGTATTCATGTTCGTACGAAGACCATTCAAGATCAAGCCCATGATCCGGTTGCGCTATCGCGTGGCTACCAACAAGAGAATGTGTGGCTGTATTCTCATCAGACGGGTGGACATCGCTCGTTGGCAGGGAAGATGCAGAAGGATGCGCGTCAAATGCGCGCATATCATTCGGCATTGCCAAAGACACTGACGACGATGTCTGCACCGCTTTCATTAAAGAAGATTGTTTTCTTAAATCAATAATTTCGCGTGCCATACTTTATAGGACTTACGCATTTGCGTCTTTATTCCCCTCCTGATAGAGGAGCGAGGTTAGGGGTGTAGGGGTGAGGAGGAGTAAAAATAGGAAGCCATACCCCCACTCATACCCCACCTAACCTCCCCTATGCTAGGGGAGGAATAAAATGCGTAAGTCCTACTTATAATAACAAAACATACGCATACCCGCAATTATTAAATCTGACTTTGCGAAAGATTCAGTTTTTTTGAGAACGCTATCAACAAGATCGCCGCCGTACTTGCGATGATCGCGCCAAAATAAAACGGCGCTTGAGCGCCGAATCTGTCCCAAAGGAATCCCGCAAAAAAACTGGCAGGAAGCGTGGCAATGCCGATCGTAGCGCCATAAATGCCAAATGCTTTGCCTCGGTGTCCGGATGCGACTATATCGGCAAGAAATGCTTTGGCCACCCCTTCGCTCGTCGCATAATAAACCCCGTACAGGCCGTAGAGGAGCCACACGGTGAAGGCATGGGAGGCAAATGCAAATCCCGCATACACAGTGGCATATACCATCCAACCGATCACGAGAGTAGGTATACGCCCGATTCTGTCCGAAAGCGATCCAAAAGGAACGGCCATAGCGGCATATATTAAATTAAAAAGCGCGACGATAAGGGGGATTTCAAGCAGTGAAACGCCTACATCCCTGGCGCGCAAAATGAGAAACGCATCGGAAGAATTTCCTAAGGTAAATAAAACAGCAATACCAAGAAAAAGATAAAACGATTTCGGCAATATAATTTTTTTCGATGTATCGGCGCGCGCATGTGTGAGTATACTTTCGTCAACCTCCTTTACTTTCGCCACAAGGACGATGAGCGTAATTAATAGGGGAACGGCAGTAAAAATAAGAATGAGATGATAGAGCGAGGCGCTGTCTTGAAAAAAATAAAGGAGTAAAAAAAGAATAAGGGGGCCTGCGACCGAACCGAGCGTATCAAACATGCGGGCAATACCAAAACTTTTTCCACGCGTTTCTTTTTCCGCGGATCCGGCAATGAGCACGTCTTTTGCCGGGTCTTTGATGCCCTTGCCCGCGCCGTCCATCACGCGAAGTCCGATAATCGCTGTTCCAGAAGCGGCAACGGCCAAAAAGGGCCTTGCAATCATTGAGAGCAAGTATCCCGCAAAAATTATCGGCTTTTGTTTTTTGAACGTGTCGGAAAAAAAACCGGCAATTACTTTGAAGATATACGCACTAGCCGTTACCACGCCCTCCGCAATCCCCACAAATACCTTGTCAAACCCGAGTACGCTCGTGAGGTAAATCGGAAAAATAGGCGTAAACACATCCTGGCTTATGCCGCCAAAAAAACTCAAAAACCCAATATAAAAAACATTTTTGTTTTTGTTTTTATTTTTGAGAGATTGCATAGAAGAGATGTCATTTATGTATTATCTGCGCAAAGGATGGTATACAATAAGAATATCAGGCAACGCATAACATTTCTAGAGCATGTCCAAAAATCCTCCCCGAAAAGGGAGGATTTGGATAAAATGCGGAGGGTGGAGGATTCGAACCTCCG
>CAYHZE010000137.1:0-1997 GCA_964361015.1 uncultured Candidatus Saccharibacteria bacterium
TCTCAAGATTAAAAAAAGGAACGGGGCGATTGTAGATTTTCAGGCAGAAAAAATTACGCATGCCATGCATATGGCGTTTATGGATGTGCGGGGCAGTATGGATACGGAAAAATTACAGGAAATCACCGATAATGTGGTGCGTACGTTAGAGGTAAATTTTGTTGTTGCTACTCCGTCAGTTGAAGATGTGCAGGACGCGGTGGAAAAAGAACTCATGAAAGCGGGATATTTTGATGTTGCCAAAGATTATATTATTTATCGTTACCAACACACCAAAGAGCGGGAGGAAAAGAAACGTGAGACATTGGAAAAACTTGAAGAAAACAGTCTGTTCGTGATCAAGCGTTCGGGTGAAAAAGAGCGTTTTTCGCCTGCCAAACTGCGTAAAACCCTTTTGTTTGTCATTCATGGCTATGAAAAAGACATTGATATGGAGGGCGTGATCAGTCAAGTGCGTGCTGAAGTCTATGAAGATATGAAAACCGAGGAAATCAGTCGGGCGATGATTATGGTATTGCGTTCTTTGATTGAGCGAGACCCCGCATATTCAGTGGTCGCAAGCCGTCTTTTGTTAAGCCGTATATACAAAGAGGTTATAGGGCCGGATGTGATTGATTTTGGTAAGATTGAGGAACAGCACGCGCAAGCATTTGCAGTAAATATCAAAAAAGCGGTTGCATCACAGCGTCTTGATCCGCGTATGCTTGAATTTAATTTGTCCGAACTTGCTTCCACTATGGCGCTTGACAGGGATAATAAATTTATGTATCTGGGATTACAGACAATTGCGGACCGCTATCTCACGCGCGATAGCGACACCAAAAAGCTTCTTGAGACGCCCCAGATGTTTTGGATGCGTATTGCCATGGGGACCGCGCTTGGCGAAACGGACAGAGTCTATTGGACAAGTGAATTTTATTGTATTATGTCTGATTTTCTTTACACCCCGTCTACGCCCACGCTTTTTCATGCAGGCACTATCAAGCCCCAGCTTTCTTCATGTTATCTCAATACTGTCCCTGATTCTTTAGACGGAATTTTCAAATCATATTCGGACAATGCACAGCTTTCAAAGTGGTCGGGAGGCATTGGAACTGATTGGACCAACATCCGCGGCACCGGGTCTTTTATCAAAGGAACGGGCGTGGAGAGCCAGGGCGTGATTCCATTCTTAAAAATTGCCAATGATGTGACCGTTGCCATTAATCGCAGCGGACGGAGGCGCGGAGCTGCATGCGTGTATCTGGAAACATGGCACTATGATATTGAAGACTTTTTGGAATTACGCAAAAACACGGGCGATGAGCGGCGTCGTACGCATGATATGGATACGGCAAATTGGATTCCTGATTTGTTTATGAAACGCGTGGCGGCAGATCAACATTGGACGCTTTTTTCACCCGACGAGGTTCCTGATTTGCATCATATCTATGGTCGCGCATTTGATCAACGCTACGCAGTATACGAAGCCAAGGCCGATCGCGGGGAGATGAAGCTTTTTAAGCGCATGAAGGCGCGGGATTTGTGGAAAAAAATGCTCACTATGCTTTTTGAGACCGGACATCCATGGATTACATTCAAAGATCCAAGTAATATCCGTTCGCCGCAAGATCACGCGGGCGTGATACATAACTCAAATCTTTGCACGGAAATTACACTTAACACATCTGATGATGAGACTGCGGTATGCAATCTCGGCTCGCTTAATTTCGCGGCATTTATTTCAAAAGGCATATTTGACCGTCCACTTGTGAAGCAAACGGTGACTATCGCCATGCGGATGCTTGATAATGTGATTGATATTAATTATTATCCGACGTCAGATGCGCGGCGTTCCAATATGCGTCATCGTCCGGTAGGTTTGGGTATTCGTGGATTTCAGGACGCGCTATATCTTTTGGACATTCAATTCGATTCCGAGCGCTGCGTGAGTTTTGCCGATGAAAGCATGGAGATTGTTTCGTTTGCGGCAATAGCGGCATCATCGGACCTTGCGC
>CAYHZE010000138.1:0-1993 GCA_964361015.1 uncultured Candidatus Saccharibacteria bacterium
AAGAAACCGGCGACGAATGGGACGCGCCCGCGTTTTTGAGGAGAAAGGGGAAATAGACCCGCGATTGGTAAATAGGGATCGCACAATGGTTGAAGGTCGGAAAAATAAAATTACCCCATTTTGGGGTAATTAATGTTAGGGCATTGGTATTTTTTTCTTTAGGGAGACACGTCAGGAGTCGGACTCTCATAAAGAAATGCCTTTAGTTCTTCTTTTAATTGCTTTCTTTGTTCACTGCCTAATTCACGAGTGAAAAGATTAAAATTGTGCTGGAATATGCTTTCGGTTGTAAAGAGTTCTTCATATAAATTTTCAAAGGATGTATCTGGATTTTCTTTTTTTAGGAGGCGTATGGTATTTTTTCCGTATTCCATTACACCGCGATAAATTCCTGTAAGCGAAATTTCTCCGGCAAAATATTGTATAATCTTTGCAAACTCGCCGATTATGAGCGACTTCCATAGATCACGCAGTATTAAACGTATCTCCGGATCATAGCATCCCGGTTCAAGTTGCTCCCATTTTGGCGGGGTTCCCAATTCTCTCTCGCGTTCCTTAAAATTTGCCACTGTTAACGCGGATTGCATAATAATCCATTGTTCATCTTGCATAGGTCATCTCCTTTGCAAACAAGTTGTATCAAGCAATACCAATAAGCCATCTTGATACAAAAATAATTCTTCCTAACCTTTGAGAACTAAGTTTATCATAATTTTTTTATGGGCTAACGTCAATCTTTTAGTAATGAATCCGGTGAATAATATGAAGAATTCGGGCATAAAATAAATTAAATGTGTCCGCGTTTTTAAGGAAAAAGGGAAAATAGATTTATAAATAATTTTTAAAAGCCCCACAAAGGGAGCCTTTAACGTTATTAAAAATTTTTACATCTTTAAGATATATCCAGATCTTGATATTCGGCGCGAAGCGGCAGTTGATCGTAGGAGAGTCTGCCGCTGCCTAAGAGCGTAAGCACTTGCGGGTAGAGTATGTGTTCATACCCAAGCTTGAGTTCTTTATGGAGTTTATCGGCATTATAGATAATTCCCGTAGCCAGGGGAAGGTGTTTGGATATGGCAATAACGAGTCCACAATCTGCCTTTGCCTCTACTATGTGTACGGTGCTTGCGATATATTGCTCGCCGGCAACAAGTGCCTGCTGAATGACAGAAAGTCCTCGATATCTGGCAACACCTGTCTTGTCTTTGATGGTAAGATCTGCCGGATGGATATTAATACCAGGGAATTCAATGAGAAACGCAGGCGGGACTATCTTCATAAATCCCGCATATACGAGAAAATTTATGTTAAGATATCTTAACTTATCGGCAAGATCATAAAAAAAGGACTTTGTGCGCCACGGATGATCGTCATGGTGTTTGGCAAAGATAAAGGAAAGTTTATATTGGCTTGCGATCAAGCTTGCCTGAGACGCAAGTTCGTCTGTGGCAATTGCCGCGAAATTAAGGTTGGGATAACGATGCTTTTGCTCCAATATTGCCTGTGTATTACTGCCGGTTCCAGACATGAGAATCGCCACACGGGGATTCCCCTTGCAGATATTCGCGATCCGATCAAAAAGTATGTGGTCGTGTTGTTTGGCAACTTGGGGTTTAATCATGTAAGCACTCCTTAGCTTTATTTTCATTTGAATTGGTAATGTACATTGGAGTATGTGTATCATGTAGTTTTTGGTTTGTCAAAGACTTTTTTGTTATCCACAGTTTTCTTTGACCGTAGATTTTTTGCGGAATAAAATAACCATACCAATCCGAACCAAGAATATGTCTATCATGATTGCATAAAAGACATGTTCTGTCTCAAAACTGATGTTTTGAGTCTTTCTGATCAAGAGAGGCCCAAGAAAAGGAGAATGTTCTTTCATATCTGTCTCGCAAGAGGCAGGGAAAAGAATTTTCTCCTTTTCTTTGTCTTCTTTGGTCTTAGAACCTGTTCATAATCTTTTCCCCGACTCCATTTCGCGATATTTTGG
>CAYHZE010000139.1:0-1956 GCA_964361015.1 uncultured Candidatus Saccharibacteria bacterium
AACTTATTGAATTATTCTACGGACTGTATAACCCGACTGAATTTGAAAAAACCGCCGTTCTGCCGGCTCTTAACCAAGCGACGCAATAAACGATTCTTGTTCCTCCCCGTACATAGCGAGGAGGTTGGGAGGGGTATAGGGTGAGAGGTATCAACTTTTTCTTTAGGTTTTTGCCCTCACCCATACCTCCCCTAACCCCTCCTAAATTAGGAGGGGAATAAGAAGTAAAAACTTTTCAAATAACCTTCATGGCCATTCTCGATATATTCAAAAAAAAGAACGAGGCTGAAGACGAAGAAATTATTTCCGTATTTCCGGAGGAGATTTATCGCACCGCGGAATTAACGCTCCAAGACGCGTTAACCCCGGCGGCGCTTGAAATCACGCCTTCCTATCTGCGGCTTGGATCCAAGCTCGCGCGCACTATTTTCGTATTTTCGTATCCGCGCTATCTGCACACCAACTGGTTCAGTCCCATCATCAATACTGACAAAATTTTTGATATCACGATGTACGTCCATCCTGTTGATACCGCTACGATCTTGCGCAAGTTACGCAAAAAAGTGGCACAAGTGCAATCGCAAATTTCCATACGCGAGCAAAAGGGTCTTGTGCGTGATCCTATTTTAGATACCGCGTACCGCAACCTTGAAGAATTGCGCGACAAACTTCAGCAAGCGGAGGAACGTTTGTTTAATTTTGGCCTATATCTTACCATCTATGGCGCCAACGAAGAAGAATTGAATAAATTAGAAAATGAGATTAAATCGGTTCTTGAGGCGCGCCTTGTCCACACTAAGCCTGCGCTTTTCCAGCAAGCCGAAGCATTTCAATCTGTCATTCCTCTTAATCTTGATAAGCTGGACATTAATTCATATTTAAATTCACCCCCCATCTCATCCACATTTCCTTTTGTTTCATTTGATCTCACTTCAAATAAGGGCATTCTTTACGGAATAAATCGGCATAATAACAGTTTGGTGCTGTTTGATCGGTATTCTCTGCCCAACTCAAATGCGGTTATTTTCGGCACGTCGGGCGGAGGGAAAAGTTATATGATGAAACTGGAAGTTCTGCGTTCTCTCGTATGGGGTATTGACGTCATCATTATTGATCCCGAAAAAGAATACGAATATCTCACGCAAGTCGTGGGCGGCGCGTTTATTAATATCTCACTCACGTCAAAAAACCATATCAATCCTTTTGACCTGCCAATTCCGCGCCCTGATGAATCGCCTGCCGACGTACTGCGCTCCAATATCGTAAATCTCATCGGCCTTCTCCGCCTCATGCTCGGAGGACTTACCGCCGAAGAAGATGCCATCCTTGATCAGGCAATTACGGAAACATACGCTTCGCGCGATATTACCCCGGAATCGGATTTTTCAAAAATAACACCGCCGACTCTTTCCGATCTTGAGCTCGTCCTTGCAAGCACCGCAGGGGGAGAGAATATCGCCATTCGATTAAAAAAATACACCACCGGCACATGGTCCGGATTTATCAATCAACCTACAAATATTGAGGCAAAAAATCGGCTTATTGTATTCTCAGTGCGGGATATGGAAGACGAGATGCGGCCTGTGGGCGTATTTCTCATACTCCACTATATCTGGAATTTAGTGCGCACGAGCCTAAAAAAACGGATTCTCGTGGTGGACGAGGCGTGGTGGCTTATGAAAAACGAAGATGGCGCTTCGTTCCTGTTTGGTATTGCAAAACGAAGCCGCAAATACTATCTCGGCCTTACTACGATCACTCAAGATGTCGGCGATTTTCTCAATTCTCCTTACGGAAAGCCAATTATTACTAATTCTTCCATGCAAACACTTCTTAAGCAGTCTCCCGCAACTATTGACCTTGTGATGAAAACATTCAATCTCACCGAAGAAGAAAGATTCCTCCTTCTTGAATCCGAGCAGGGGGAGGGGATATTCTTTGCCGGATTCAAACATG
>CAYHZE010000140.1:0-1903 GCA_964361015.1 uncultured Candidatus Saccharibacteria bacterium
TTTTTTACTTCTTATGTTTCTATGCGGGATTCTTCACTTATAATCCATACGGTATCCGACAGACAAGGAGCTGTTGCGCTCTTTGCCGGATTATTCTTTTTTATCATAAGTATCGCGGGATATGCGGGGCTTTATTATCTCAACATATCACAGGAGGAGACCCAAGCCCAGTTTATTGAACAGATTACGCAAAAAGAAGATGATTTGCGGCCCAAAATTCTTGATGAAATTTTTTCATTACAAAAAAAGATTAAAACAATATCCGGGATATTATCTTTGCATCCATTTTCATCAAACACGTTTGCCTTGATTGAACGCAATACCCATCCTCGCGTAAGTTTTAGTTCCTATTCTTTTTCGCCAAAAGATCGTAAAATCAACTTAAAAGGCGAAGCGGACGATTATGGGGTTATTGCCCGACAGATCGCTTTCTTGGAAGGGGATCAGCATATAGATAAAGTAGAATTTGGTGGTCTTGCACTTAAAGAAAATCGTCGGGTGACATTTACTATGACCATCTTTGTCCTGCCAACGCTTATCGCAACCCCGGAAACCGGAGGCTAGAGGCTGGAAACTGGAGGGCAAAAGAATCTTTTTCTGCTTTTTAATCTCCAGTTTCCAGCCACTAGTCTTTAGCCTCTCGTTTATGGCCAAACTTATCATTCCATTAGGATTTATATTCGCGAGTATTGCCGTCATTATATTTTTTATTGTACCCGGATGGCAGCATTTTTTGGTTGTGCGGGCGGATACCAAGCATTTGGATGAGATCAATGTGGAGATAGATGCATTAACGAAGAAACGTGATGCGCTCAATGATCAAATCATTGGGATCACCAAAGAGAATTTTGATCGGCTTGATCAAATGGTTCCGTCAGCGGTTCAGGGTCCGGAATTTCTTGTATTCCTTGAACAACTGGCGCAGGCGCACGGACTTGGCGTGGCAAAGCTTGATTTATCGGGTACATTGAGCACAAAAGCAAAAATTATTGAAAAGAAAGCCAAAGAGCCTAATCTTGCATTAAACGCAGTAAATCCAGCGGGTCAGATCGGCGCAATGAGCACACCGGGCATACCATCGCGCGTTCCTGAAGTTGGTATGGGCGGTTTTAATGCGGTATCGGGACAGACAAAAGTACAAGCTTCTCAAACGCTTAACGTGGGCATGGAAGTAAGAGGATCATACGAAGCATTTAAGAGTTTCCTGCGTGATCTGGAGTCATTCATTCGCATTACCGATGTTGAAGCATTGGATTTTTTACCGCCTTCCGGGGGTTCGGATACGTTTAATTTTAATCTTACCTTGAAGGCGTATTATCAATAAGAGAATCTATGCGTTCGTTCTTTCCCTAGAATAGGCGAGGCGAGGTGTGAGGTAGGAAAACGAAAAGTTAAAAGCGAAAAATGCAAAACAAAAACGTAAATTGCAAAGCTATTATTTCTCAATCATTTTAATTTTGCATTGTTGTTTTACGCTTTTCGTTTTTCGCTTAGCATTTTTTTCTACCACCCCTAACCCCTCCTAAAATAGGAGGGGAAAGATGAACTATCTTGTTCCTCCCCTAGCATAGGGGAGGCGAGGTGTGGGTATAGGTGAGGGATAAAACTTACGGTATGCAGTTCTTGCCCTCACCCTTACCACCCCTAACCCCTCCTGCGCAAGGAGCGAGGAATAAGAAAAATTCAGTTCCTCCCCTAGAATAGGGGAGGCGAGGAGCGAGGTATAGGTGAGGGATAAAACTTGCGGTATGCAGTTCTTGCCCTCACCCTTACCACCCCCAACCTCGCTCCTGACTTAGAGCCTGTTCAGTATCTTTTTCCCGACTCCATTTTGTGCTATTTTGGCTACAAAACCTTCAGACCTCCTCGGCGTAGGCACCGCTACGCCTCGTCGGTCTTCAGG
>CAYHZE010000141.1:0-1901 GCA_964361015.1 uncultured Candidatus Saccharibacteria bacterium
GGCAACACAGGAGCTTGTGGAGCTCTTATCACGGGTTCGATTCCCGTTAGCCGCCCATACACAGGTAATCGTCGATATACCTTTACTCGCATAACCCATGTGCGGTATACTATCTTTATGCCACAAGAATTAAAAAAACAAAAAATATTCTTGATTGAGGATGATGTATTCATGGTCGAGTTGTTGGCCAACGAATTAAAAAATGCCGGCCTTGAGACGTATAGTTTTCAAATGGGACAGGCGGCAATTGATAAATTCACTGAACTTCAGCCCAATCTCATCCTCCTTGATCTCCTCTTGCCGGATAAAAACGGTTTTGAGGTACTGCGGGAAATACGCCGCCTTCCCAACGGCGTGGACGCAAAAGTAATGATAATTTCCAATATGGCAGAGGATGCGGACAAAGATGAAGCAAAGCGTCTTGGCGTACAGGAATATCTTGTCAAGGCAAATTACTCTTTACCTGAAATCCTCGCCAAAATTCAGGCAATCCTCCTTGGCTAAGTTATATAATGAGACTGTAGAAGAATTCCCCAAATCGTCATTGCGAGGGGAAATTTTTGGTTTTACTCGTGACTACTGCTCCGCAATGACTATATTGTTTTTCTCCAGTCTCATAATGGAGAAACTACAGACTGTGTTCCTCCGCCACCACGCTTAACTGTTTAATCTCTCCCTTGCGCCATATTTTTACCGGAACAGTTGAGCCGATCGGTATATCCTCAAGTGCGTCTTCAATAGCGGTTTTTTCCGTTATTTGTTTATCATTCAACGCAAGAATCACATCCCCTTCACGGATACCGGCTTTATAGGCTGCAGAACCTGGCATCACCGCGTGTCTTCCCGGAATCCCCTCCCGCAAAACAAAAGCCCCATTCTCAACCGGAAGACGGAAGCGCTTAATAAGCATGGGGTTAAGCAAAATATAACGAATCCCTAAAAACGGTCTGCGGATGCGTCCGTATTTTTTTAATTCCTTTAAATCACGCTTAGCCTTGTTAATCGGAATGGCAAAACCAATACTTTGCGCGCCGAATACAATCGCGGCATTAATGCCAATAACATCTCCCTGGAGATTGACGAGTGGCCCTCCGGAATTTCCCGGATTGATCGCCGCATCGGTTTGAATGAGCCCGCGGAGCCGCTGGGAGTGGCCATCTTGATCGGTAATCGCATTAATAAATCGTGAGAGACCGGAAATAATGCCACAGGAAACCGTATTCTGAAACTCGCCCAATGCCGTGCCGATCGCAAGTACACTCTGGCCCAAATCAATGGTATCCGAATCGCCCAAGCCGATATAAGGAAGGTTCTCCGCTTCTATTTTTAGTATGGCAACATCGTTCATGGGATCAAGAGCAAGCACTTTTGCCGGATAGGTGTCTTCGCTTGGCAATGTCACAAGATATTCCGCTTTGGGATCCTGCACCACATGTTTATTGGTAATCACAAGACCGCTAGGGTCAACAACAAAACCAGATCCCCCGCCTACGCGTATCTTGCCGCCTTGGGTATGAGGCAGTTCTTCCTCGGGAATCGGCAAATCCACATGATCTTCATGTGGCACCATGAGCTCATACGGACGTTCACGCAAAATTTCTTCATAATCTTTACCCACAATGATACTGGCCACCGCCGGCATCGCCGCTTTCGTAATTTTAATAATTTGTTCTTCGTGATTCATAAAAACATGTTATCTAATAAATCCATTTCATTATACCAGCAATCTGGAAAAATATACAATGCTATGCTAACATGAAATCCTTAATAACGTGATAGGCCCTTGTAGTTCAATGGATAGAACAGCACACTCCTAACGTGCAAATCGAGGTTCGATTCCTCGCGGGGGCACAATTCATAACTTGGTCGGAAAATTGCTCCGCGCGCTTGCGCGCGGTGAT
>CAYHZE010000142.1:0-1766 GCA_964361015.1 uncultured Candidatus Saccharibacteria bacterium
CTTGTCCTCAACTTGATTGGGGATCGAGGGCATGCTTTCACGGGAATGACATAGGTGTGAGGGGTTACCCTCGTCATTCTTTGAGCAACCTTAAGGAAGTTCACAAATCAATGTTCCCGATAAGATGAGACCTACTGCGTAAATATTTTCGCAAGCGTTATTTTCAGATTTCGGGCGGATATTGCAAAAATTATAAGGGGACAAGTCTATTTGCTCCTTATTTTTGATTTATCAGAAATGAAAAAACTCCCATAGAGGAGGGTAATGATGTTTTCATTCACTGATCTCGAAAGGCATATTAATATCAACGGCAGTATCGAGTACTGCTGTTTCTTCCAAAGAAAGTGTTTTGGTGGTTATCTCGCCTTTTTTATTCACGATTGCCCTGTTGCCTGCCTTAAGCAAGATGTTTGCTGATTTTTTCCAGAACATCCACGCGCGATACCATGGCCTTTTCCCCGTTACCTCTACTATTCCTTCGTTCACATCTACGTGACTCTCTTGATTTGTCTTATCATATTTCACCAAAAAACGCGTACCGCGTACGGATATGGTTGCGGTTGGAGATACTATTTTAAAGTCGTTTCCTGCGGACTGTTCTTTTTCCACTGCCACTGCGATTTGTCCGACCCTAAGCAATATCTCTGTTTGCGTACTATCTCCTCGGGTACCGTATGAAACGATGCTAATCTCGCTCGCAGATGCAAGCCGCATCTTGGAACCATTGGAAAAAGAGAATACAGCCGCACCATGAGGGCTTGCCAGAATATCCTGTCCCTGCTCAAGAATCATGCCAATCTTTGCCTTTGTCCATTTACCATTACTTCCCACGCTAATGGCATCTTGCCCACCTTCAATGAAAGAAATGACCACATTGCCAGCAGAAGGAAGCTGTTCAACGGCAGGAACAGTGGGAATAGGTTTTTTAATTATTGATGTCGGTTCTTTTATAACTGGCGCCGGAGATGAGCCAATAGGCGCAATGTCATCATATGATTTGGGAATACTTTTAAACTTGACCGCCGGCGAAGGAGATGCCTTGAGCATTGGAGACATATCCCCTTTTATTCTAGTGTCAATATTTACATAGCCCGTGGTATCAGTTAAAACCTTACCAAAAATGGAGTAGGTATTTTTATAATAAATTTTGCGCGCGGTGGTATCATACCGGGCATTGTTTATGGGCAAACCGGTTTTTGCGTCAAATACTTCCCCAGTTGCCAGATCAAGATTAACCGCGGTGGTGTTTTCGGGAACCACGGCAGACTCCGTATATTGCGTAGTACTGGGGGATAATGGAGAGATAGAGATTTGGGGTGTTGCGACTGGACTATCATTCCGAACATATCCATATTTGGGATAACATTGATTATCAACAGTAATGAGTCCGATCTCTCTTTCATCTACCTGCATTCCGGATGATCCATAAATAATTTTAAAAATTCGCCATGAGGTCTCCGGATAGGCCTTTATTCCGACTAATTCTTCTTTGGGTGGACTAAGATAAAAAACTTTTCCACTTTTATCCCGGACTTCCACACTACGGGTGTTTTGAGGATTGATTTTGGGCTTGTTAGCGCAAAGCGTTGCGGTATTTGTTATTGCTCTAGGAGAAGGACTAACCGATGTACTGCCGGACGCGCCGCCACCTGTGGCGCTACCCCCACCAGTTTTGCTCGGACTTGTGTTAATGGGATTTGTAGGAAAATAATCAATATTGCTATTGCTGTAGGGATCATAATAGTCATACTGAGCAGAAATAAAAC
>CAYHZE010000143.1:0-1685 GCA_964361015.1 uncultured Candidatus Saccharibacteria bacterium
TTGCTTTTTTTATTGAAAGGGTGTATAATGGGGTTGTTGTAAGATTCTCGACAGAGGTTTCTTTCTCGGCATCAAAAAATCGGGGAGAATCAAAGAAGAGAAAAGGAGGTGGTTTTATCATCATCTCGTAAGGTCGCTTACATAAGCATATTAGCGTAATATTACAGCAACAATGGCTACAAAGCTTTATATCGGTGGATTGTCATACAATACCACTGAAGATGCCTTGAAAGATGCCTTTGCCAATGCCGGCAGTGTTATTTCTGCATCCATAATCATGGACAAGATGACCGGCCGCTCACGCGGTTTCGGATTCGTCGAAATGTCTACTGAAGAGGAAGCAAAGAACGCAATCGACATGTGGAACGGCAAAGAACTCGATGGACGCACGCTGACCGTAAACGAAGCTCGCCCTTTGGGTGATCGTCCGGCACGTCGTCCGGGAGGAGGCGGAGGCGGTTACGGAGACCGCGGAGGCAATGGCGGAGGAGGATTTGGCGGAGGTCGCAGAGACCGCTGGTAAGTCTTCAAGAACACTTTTTTTGGTGTTCGGGCGACGCGTAAGCGTTTAGCCGATCCGAGAAATCCGCATCTCAACTCAAAACACCCCATGAGGGGTGTTTTGAGTTTGTCATTTCTCATATCAATCTCATTCCAAGGACTTGAGGGAATCTAAATTTTCTTCAAAAATACAAGTAGGGTCTGGATTCCCGCTTGTGCGGGAATGACACAAAGGAGTAAAATCAGTAGTGATGATATCCCCTCATAAAATAATCATGTGCATCGCAGACGCCCCGGGGCCGGCGGAGTTTTTGGCACCCGTCATTGAGCTTCTTACCAAAGATGCGCACGTAATTATTATTGCGGTTGGTACCGCAATGAACATATTGAAACCTCTGGGCGCAATCGCGTGTGATGATGAAATGCAGGCGGGTAATATATTTGCGCAGATAAAGCCGGACATGCTGGTTTCCGCAATCAGTTCGCTCACCAATGGGCCGTATGTAAACAATAGATTCATCAAACTTGCCCATGAGAACAAGATACCTATTATTTCTTTGCAGGATATTTGGGGCAATCATCGTATGGCGCAGAATAAAGAAATAACCTCGTCTGTTAATGCCGTGTGCGTGCCCGATGAGTTTGCAGGATCACTATGGAAGGAAGATGGATTTCAAGGCAAGATTTTTGTAACAGGCAATCCCGCATTTGATCGTTTTGCGACGCTTGATGTGCCGGCAGAAAGAAATCGGTTGCGCGAACAGTTGCATATCAACCAGAGTGATCATGTCATTGTTTATGCCGGACAAGGAACGCCTCTTCATATTGAAGCGGATAAAAAAACATTCGCGTATGTCACGCAAGCGATTCGCGAACTTGCGATTGACATGCCGATTAAACTTATTGCGCGCCATCATCCGCGTGCCATTGAAACGGCATATTATAATGAATACAGCCACGGTATTGAAACGATTGACACTTCATCGTTTGCGTTTGCCGATGACATTTTGCCGTCAACGGACGTGGTGGTTGCCATGTTTTCAACAAGTTTATTGCATGCCTGTTGCCTGCGGATTCCCGCGATAAGCGTATTGTTGCCGGAGCAGGGGAGAGCATCGCTTAAAAAGATAGGACTTGATGATTTTCCGTCCAATGTCATGGGGGCAACTGCGGGTGTATATGAT
>CAYHZE010000144.1:0-1674 GCA_964361015.1 uncultured Candidatus Saccharibacteria bacterium
ATTTTTTAACTCATTCATAAAACTTAATTGTTTGCGGCCAAATCGCTTTAAAAGAGCCGAGTATTTAAAAAGATTTGGTATAATAACACGCTCGAATTTTCCCTTTTCTATCAGGTACTGAACCAGGCAATAGAAATCACCGTCACCCGTCACTATTATCGCCTTATCGTAATTTGGATATTCAATCATCGCGTGCAAGACAAGCTCGGCGTCGCAATTGCCTTTAGTCGTTCTGTCTTTGTATTCTAGAGTCGGCTTGAAAATACAAAGGAAACCGGCCGATTGAAGAGAAACATACAAATCGTTATTACCCTCAACAAAACCGATAAACAAAAAGGCTTTCGTCACGCCGTATTTTTCCTTAAGATAAACGCGGAAGCGGGCAAAATCCAACTTCCATCCGAGCGATCGAATGCTTAGGTTTAAATTTTGGCTATCTATAAAAGCATAATTATTTAATTTTTTCTTCATACTTTATAATCATTCAGAAAACAATTTCGGATTAAGTTTTAGTTTTTTATTTAACATAAATTATGTTTAATACCCCCAATCGTGAATGGTCCAAGGATCGTTTTTGTTATCTTTTACAAGAATATAGTCCCAACCCTTTATTCTGCCAATATTTTTATCTTTAAACTCAACATAAAAATTTATTGTTTTATATGGATCTACCCCGTAATTTGATTTATAACTTGACGGAGGAATATTATCATTAGTATATTTGCCAGGATATTCAATATTTATTAATTCAGCCTCAAAATTTCCTATATTGTCTTTATGATATAAGCCACTTTTATACTTTCCAAGAGTTTTTTCCATTTCCTCTAAATTGGAATCATTTAACGCCCTGAAATATTTTTTTATTATTTCTTTCCCTGCTTCAATATCTTCATTAGTAATTTTATTCTCTATTTGCATTGCGTCAAAGTTTGTATTGACTTCTTCTTTGTTGTTGATTTTATAATATCCAATAAAAGCAACTAGCAATAACAACAAAGTTACTGGGATTAATAATTTGAGACTAAGTTTTAAGTTTTTGTTTGACATCTTTTTACTCCCCGCTTATTTTTCCTCCTAGCGTCCTCAATTGCCTCAACGCTTTTTCTCCTTCTTCTTTATTCGGCGGTTTGCCGTGCCAGTTGAAATCTTGCTCCATAAAATCCACTCCTTTGCCGGGAATGGTGTAAGCGATGATGCAAACCGGCTTTTCAAAAACGGCTCTAGCCTGTTGAAGCGCGTCGTAAATCGAGCAGATATTATTTCCGTCTATTTCTATAACATGCCAACCGAAAGCGTGAAATTTATCGTCCAGCGGCTCCAGCGGCATTATGTCTTCGGTAAAGCCGTCTATCTGGATGTTGTTCCTGTCTATTATCGCCGTAAGATTGTCCAGTTTATTTTTCCCCACCCAAAGCGCCGCTTCCCAAATCTGTCCGCAATCAAGTTCGCCGTCGCCCAAGAGGCAAATAACCTGATTTTTCTTTTTATCGGTCTTAAGCGCGTAAGCCATACCGGCAGCCTGCGACAAGCCGGAGCCGAGAGGCCCGGAAGAAGTTTCCAGCCCGGGCAACATTAACCTGTGCGGGTGCCCTTGCAGTCTTGACCCAAACTTTCGCAAAGTTTTCAATTCTTCCACTGGGAAATATCCGGCTCTGGCCATCGCCGCGTAAAGCA
>CAYHZE010000145.1:0-1587 GCA_964361015.1 uncultured Candidatus Saccharibacteria bacterium
ATTAGAATACCGAGCCATCCCATCAAAATAATCAATAAGAGAACCTAGGATAATTGGTTTCTTGTTTTCTAATCGTAATGTATCAGCAATCGCCACAGAACCAGGCCCAAACGTCACAAACGACTCATACGGACTTGAATTAGTGATATTGTGATTCCCTAAATACGCAATGATCGCTGGTTTGGCGAGGAAGGAGATATCTTCTTGCAGTTTTTTCCCCAACGCCGGATGCGGGTCATTACGCGTGTGATCAGGCACTGATGCATCTTCGATTAAATGAAGCACATGGCCGAGAGATTCAAGTCCTCTGGTCTTGTTACCCCATGCATACTCATAAACTGCTCGATCCCATGAATAGTCATCATTGCCGCCAAAATAGTTCCCTGTAATACCGCTCAAAAGCGTAGCTCCACCTGCTTGAGAACCTGTATCTATAGCCCACTCTTTTGCGCTTTTCCATTGCGATCGTATGGGAGCGCTTCCTACGAACGCAAGATTGCGGTTCACCGGCTTATCATTTCCCAACGTAAGTCCCCTATTATGAACTGGATCATAAAAATGCTGAAGCCAGCGGGTACCGTTATCTTCGTCAATAGCGCCTTTCATCATAGAGGCCTGATCATCTGCGTTGAGGTTTATGCCTGTAAATGAGATATTGGCAAATTTGGCTATCTCTTGGGTGAGGAGGGCATGGGTTTTTATGCCGTAGGCAAAGGCAAAAAGAGGCATTACTGCGAAAAATGATCCTGCCAAAACAACGGATGACAATCTTAAAATTCGGTAATTTTCCATTTGTTATTCTTGAACTCCTTTTTAATTATTAATTGAGAAATAATAGTCTTGTTTTTATCGACAAGGACGAAATATGCCTGCGTATCATCCTTTTTTGTCAGTTGTAATTTTTCTAAACGATCAATTACATCCTTCAATCTATTTTCTGTTTTTAATTCGATAAGATCTCCGTATCGTTTTTCCTGCCTATCAATCACAAAATACTTTGCCGCAAGATCAATGTCTTCTTTTTTTAAGGCATCAATAAAAAGCCGCAGAGTTTCCTCGGGTGTAGTACCGCCGTAGGTGTCGTTTTGATATTCTTGTTCAATCGCCTCCAGTCTCCGCATTGCATCCTGCTCCTGGCGATATTCCGGATTAAAAAAACGGAGCCCATACAGCGCTCCAACCCCCACCAACACCATCCCCACCGCCCCCAATGAAAATTTAATTACGCGTGTTGTCATATACTCTATTTCCGATGCTTTAACCCCGTATGATTTTCAAGCGCCTCAACGCGCTCCAAAATTTCCGCATACTCAATATGCGTTCCAGCGCGATAATTAGAAAGATCGCCTCGCAATCCCTTAATTTCTGAAAGCAATACATCAAAACCCTCTTTGAAAAGCTCCTTGGTTACCATCTTCTCTTCAAGACGCCTAAATTCATTCTGCGTCATTTCCGCCAATGTCTCAATTGTAATCTTTTCCTTCTTCATAAAATGATTATAATCTCATCAATTCATATGTCAATCCTAAAAAAATTTATTTTAATTTTCTCATTATAAACAAGTACTCAAAACCTCTCAAATAAAAA
>CAYHZE010000146.1:0-1512 GCA_964361015.1 uncultured Candidatus Saccharibacteria bacterium
AGAGAAAAAAGTTGAAGCATTGAGAAAGAAAGTCAAAGAGTATTTCAGCATTCACAACGATAAAGACAAACTGAAGAAGCGCAAAGAAATCAACGATATCAAAGATTGGCTTATCGGCACCGCCTTAAAAAAGCGGCATCAGGATATTACTTCTCAAACGAAGGAAGCAGAATCAAGAGCGAATATGCTTGATGAGAAAAGCCGGAAGCAATATCTTGATGGCTTTAGTAAATGGCTCGGCTCGAGCTCAAATATTCAGCAGGCGCTTGAGAGCTTGCACAACCCCAAAAAAGAAAAACCGTTCTTTATCTGGAAGCTGGAATTTATCGATGTCTTTGAAGAAAAAGGCGGATTTGATGTGGTGATAGCCAATCCGCCCTATGTTGATTCAGAAACTATGACAAAAGATGATGAAAAATTTCGAGAGACACTTACCAATATTTATAAAACAGCAAAAGGAAATTGGGATTTATTTATTGTTTTTATTGAACGAGGATTACAGCTATTAAATCCGGGTGCGACTATAACTTATATTGTTCCAAATAAACTTATAGCCGCAAGGTATTCAGAAAAATTGCGGGGGCTGCTCTTAACAAAGAATATTTTAGAACTGAGAGATTACTCCAATGTTAATGTATTCAAAGAAGTTGATGTGTATCCAATTGTATTTTTAATTCAAAATAACGACAATCGAAACGATGTTGTAATGTCCGTTATGCAATCTGAAACGGAGGTAAAACTAAGCAACAAAGTCCCAGCCACCATTTTTTATCAAGATATACATTGGGGAAAATATTTCTCGCCAAAGGAAGTATTGGATATTCTCCTTAAAATGTCGGGCTACCCCAATCTTGGTTCATTGTCCGGTGGTGTATCTGATGCCGCTACCGTTAGCGAAGCATACAAAATTAAAGAATACATAACCGAAAGAAGTTCACGAATGAAAGACGGCTATAAAAAACTCATTAACACTGGCTCAATCGACAGGTATATCAGTTTTTGGGGAAAACAAAAAACACAATATATTAAAGGCGGGTATCTTGAGCCGATTATTTTGGATAAGAATTTAAAGAAAATTAGTATAACTAGATTCCAGCAGGCGGCTTCTGAAAAAATTATTATAGCCGGGATGTCAAAGGAGCTCGAGTGTTTTTATGATAGCGGTGAATATTTGGCCGGCAAATCAACAACAATTATTTTGAAAGATAACTTAAACAAAGAGATTTATTTGAAATATATCCTTGCCTTACTCAATAGTAATTTAATTTCTTTTTGGTTTAAGAAGTGCTTTGGCGCTCTTTCCCTGGCCGGGGGTTATCTGCAAATAAACAATAAAGAAATTGAAAAAATACCCGCCTCCGCCGCAGATAGTTCAACGCAGAAGAAATTGATAAACCTCGCTGATAAAATCCTTGCCCTCACCAAAGACGGTGATTATTTAGAAAACTTCGCCAAACAAGCAAAAGTCCGCGACTACGAAAAACAAATTGACCAGCTCGTCTATAAACTCTA